>JBDTWP010000189.1:0-12219 GCA_040006615.1 Ferruginibacter sp. | reverse complement strand
TCCACCGGGACTTGGAAATTATATCCGGTATTTTACCAGGAAAAACAGCGAACCGTTTTTGCCGGGTGAAAATTCTGTTTTTGATGACCAGGTTATAGATAATACTACATACCAGTTGCAGGTTGATCCTGGAATAAACAGGAATAATCCTGTCTCTTTTGACAGTAACTATTTTAAAAGGGGAGACACTGTTACCCTGAAGCTATGTAATATTGATAAACCTACTTACACTTTCTGGAGTACCTGGGAGTTTGCCTTTCAAAGTATTGGGAACCCTTTTGCACAACCAAATAAAGTAATCGGCAATATCAGTAATGGTGCATTGGGAGATTTTTATGGTTATGCGGCATTTTATAAAACGCTGATCATAGACAAATAAACCCTGATGCGGTGAAAGGCGGCTGGCTGCAGGAGGAATGCGTACACATAAGGTATCGCTATTCCATTTTCCTTTACCATTTCTACATTCTTTATTGTGTGAAAACGGCGTCATACATTAAATTTTAATGCCTGCCCGGACATTGCATTTTAAATCTCCTGGCAAAAATTTAAAGCCTGCGCCCCGGGCCTAAAACCTAATCCACAAGAAATAATTGCCGTAAATTTGCGGCAACAAAAAATTAATATGGAAAATAGTTCAATGGAAAAAGTTCATTGTTTAATAATAGGTTCCGGCCCTGCGGGGTATACCGCGGCAATTTATGCAAGCAGGGCTGGGCTTCATCCTGTTTTATACCAGGGAATTCAACCAGGCGGCCAATTGACGATCACTACTGAAGTTGAAAATTATCCAGGCTACCCTGATGGAATACAGGGCCCCGAAATGATGGTTCATTTTGAAAACCAGGCAAGACGGATGGGCACGGATATACGGTATGGGCTTGCCACCAAAGTTGATTTCTCCACTCAACCTTATAAAATAGAAATCGACGAAGAAAAATGGATCTCGGCTGATGCAGTTATCATATCAACAGGTGCTTCGGCCAAATGGCTTGGACTGGAAAGTGAACAACGATTGAACGGATATGGCGTGAGTGCCTGTGCGGTGTGTGATGGATTTTTCTTTAAAGGGAAAGAGGTTGCGATTATTGGAGCGGGTGATACTGCCGCGGAAGAGGCACTTTACCTTTCAAAAATATGCTCCCATGTACACATGATCGTTAGAAAGGGCGAAATGCGCGCCAGTAAGATAATGCAGGACAGAGTAGTAAATACCTCCAATATTAAAATGTACTGGTATAGTGAAACGGATGAGATATTAGGAGATAAACGGGTGGAGGCGGTTCGAATTAAAAATAGCCAGACAGGTGAGAAGCAGGAAATCCCGGTAAGTGCATTTTTCGTGGCAATCGGGCACCATCCCAATAGCGATATTTTTAAAGGTTGGTTAAATATGGATGAGGCGGGTTACCTCATTACGGTTCCGGGCACTTCCAAAACAAATATTGAGGGTATATTTGCTTCCGGTGATGTGCAGGATAAAGTATACCGGCAGGCTGTAACTGCCGCAGGTAGTGGCTGTATAGCAGCTTTGGATGCGGAAAGATGGCTGGGAGCGAGGAATAATTGATAATTGATAATTGATAATTGATGATAACTATTCATTTACACGATTTATTATTCCACTCCTTTCACGGAGTTTATGAAGAAGAAAAAATATTAGGGAATGAGTTTGAGGTAAGCGCGGATGTGGTAGTAGATGCCCCCGGTCTAATAACAGCGTTGCGACAAACTGTTGACTATAGTACGATTTACGATATCATCAAAAATAGAATGCTTCAATCAACATCCCTGCTTGAAACTGTGGCACAGGAATTGGGCCTCGCTATTTATGCCATTGACCAGAGAGTTAAGAGTGTAAACATTACCATCAAAAAATTATCTCCGCCGATTGAAAACTTCCGGGGTATTGTTGGTGTGAGTTATAAAACAGAATTGTAGTATGGTGTCCCTATTGTTGAGCTTTTTTTCTTTGATTTCCCTACAACCTATGCCTGCCCGGGATATTGTGGTCCTGTTCAAAGAACCTGTTCGCCTGGAAAATATGCTAGATGAGAAAGCAGCGCCTTCTAAATTTGAAGCGGTATTGAAAATACCACCTGTCAACTTTTATACGCTTAATAAATGTCTGCCGTTTCCAACCAAAGCGGGGATGACCCTTTTATAAAGCATGCCGGAAGAAAATTGCCAGGTGAATGGAGATAGGATTTAGGGTAAGTGTAATTAACTCTGTAAAGGTTTCAAGAACCACTATTATTAAAATTTGTCATATGCAAAGTTTTTTTACCCGTTTAATTTTTTATTGCATGCCCTTTTTTGCCGTGGCTCAAAATGAAGAATCGATCGTTTCCGCTTATGATCCTCATGTTTTGTTCTCACCAATATTTTACCCTGTAGGGGAAACCAACACCAGGGCTGCAACAGGTGAAGCGAATGCGGGATATTGGCAAAACAGGGCGGATTATCAAATTAATGCTACGCTAAATGAAATAACGCATGAAATTTCGGCTACCGTTACCATTACCTATAAAAATAACAGCCCTCATATTTTGCCTTTTTTATGGTTACAATTAGATCAGAACCTGTTTAATAAGGACAGTCGCGGCCAAACCCGAATGCCTACAGGAAGCCGTAGCCGATATGGGGACTCAAAAAGTGGTTTTAACGGTGGTTACAAAATCACCGCTGTAAGACTGAACGATGCCCTGGTTTCCGATTATATTATTACCGATACGAGAATGCAGATCCGTTTGCCAAAGCCAATGGCTGCATCCGGTGATGTGATCCGGATAAAATTGAATTACTCGTTTGTATTGCCAGAATACGGAGCCGACCGGTGTGGAATCTTAACAACCACGAATGGTGAAATATTTTCTGTTGCCCAATGGTACCCTCGTATGTGCGTATTTGACGATGTGGAAGGCTGGAACACTTTACCCTATTTGGGACCCGGTGAATTTTACCTGGAATATGGAGACTTTGATTTCACTATTACCACCCCTTCTTCCCATATAGTAGTGGCCAGCGGCGAATTATTAAACCCATCAGAAGTTTTGACACCTATGCAGATTACCCGGCTGGATGATGCGAAAAAAAGTGACAAGACAGTAATGATCCGCACTGAAAAAGAAATTTCAGATCCTTCTTCAAGGCCAAAAGGAGCTACGCTCACCTGGCATTTCAAAATAACCAATGCACGGGATGTATCCTGGGCGTCTTCCAAAGCATTTATCTGGGATGCCGCAAAAATCAATTTACCCGGTGGCAAAACATCATTGGCCATGAGTGTATACCCATCAGAAAGCAAGGGTGAAAAGGGATGGGGGAGGTCAACAGAATATGCTAAAGCAAGCATTGAGAATTATAGCAGAAGATGGTTCGTTTACCCTTATCCGGTAGCTGTTAATGTGGCCAGCAATGTGGGTGGAATGGAATACCCGGGTATTGTATTTTGCGGGTACGCGGCAAAGGCGAATGCCCTTTTTAATGTAACGGATCACGAATTAGGCCATACCTGGTTTCCAATGATTGTGGGCAGCAATGAACGCAAATACGGCTGGATGGACGAAGGCTTCGACACTTTCATTAATTCCCTGGCGGATGACGATTTTAACAAAGGTGAATATAAGGTTCCACCTACTACAATGGAATATAAGGGCGGGTATATGTTTGGCAACAACAGTGAAGCGATCATGAATACCCCGGATGCTTTACTGGAATCTAATATCAGCACCGAATTGTATTCCAAACCAGGATATGGATTAGAATTATTACGCAACGAAATATTAGGGCCGGATAGATTTGATTATGCTTTCAAAACCTATATCCGGCGCTGGGCATTTAAACATCCGACCCCCTGGGATTTTTTTAAAACAATGGAGAATGCTGCGGGTGAAAACCTGGGCTGGTTTTGGAAGGGCTGGTTTTTAGAAAACTTCAAACTGGACCAGGCTATCGTTGCGGTAACGTATGAAAACAATGACCCTGCCAACGGAGCATTAGTAACTCTTGCAAACCTGGACCAGATGGCAATGCCAATAAACCTTGCTTATGAAACCCTAAATGGTGATAAGGGCGAGTTGAAATTACCTGTCGAAATCTGGAATAATGCGGTATTAAAAAAAATAAAGCTGCCTACTAAAGAAAAATTAAAGAAGGTAACGATTGATCCGCGCAAAATTTTTCCTGATCTGAACTTTAGCAATAATGAATGGAGGGGGGATTTGGGAAGATAAGGTATCCCTGGCTCATCTGAACTTTAAAAATCATTAAATATGGTTGATTTAATTAAAGGCCATTCGTCGATAATGATACTGTAATAAGCACTATCCCTAACCCGGCCTTCCGAAGTAATCTGGTGTTTGCGGAATATTCCTTCTTCTGTGGCACCGATTTTTAGAATCGCCCCTCGTGACTGTTGGTTGATGGCGTCCGTTTTTAATTCTACCCGGTTAAACAAGAGTGTTTCAAAGGCAAATTGTAATAATAAAAATTTACACGCCTTATTAAGCCCGGTTCCGTGGAAATCAGGATGGAGCCAGGTCCACCCAATTTCCAACCTTCTATTTTCAAATGAAATATTCCCAAAACGGGTTGATCCCGCTACCCGGTTATTTTGCCTGTCAAAAATCAGGAAGGGGTAGGAGAGATGACGCACTTTTTCTGTAAGGGCGGTCTGGATATATACTTTTAGTTGAGCCGGTTCTTTTAAATTACTCATTCCCACTCTCCATATTTCAGGATGAAAGGCGATCGTCTCAAGTGTTTCAAAATCAGATTCAGCCAGCGGTGTCATGCTTGCCCTCTCATTTTCCAAAATGATTACCTGTTCAAAAAATTTTGCTTCATTCATCTAATAAAATTTTTCTTTTATCATTGCCGCCACAATTTTATCGATCGGAAGTGTAACCGTATCAGGTGAAAATTTTTCCCATTCTATAAACCGGAAGGCCTCTATCTGTTGGGTTTCACTATATAGTTTTAGTTGATGCTCATCGAAATCAAAGTCCCTGCTGCCCAGCTTAATTGTAATCTCCTCCAAAGCTGTTGCAAAATAATAAACGGCCAGTATCTGGTGCGCCGAATTAAATGCACTCTTTTGAAAAAAATCCGTGGTATAAATATGATCGCCGATAGCAACTTCCAGGTTCATTTCTTCCTTAAACTCCCTTTTCAAACAGTCCCTGGTTCCTTCACCGATCTCCAGTCCGCCACCCGGGAATTTGGTGTAGTACGCCCCCCTGATATATTCATCGCTCACCAACACTTCCCTGGCCTCATTCATTAAAATCCCATAAACCCTTAAAGATAATATAAGGCCCATACTCTTATTTTTTTACACGTTTCCAATAATTCCATGCTACCACTGCAAGGATGATCAATGAAATAATAACCGGTATCCAAAAAGCATATGGCGTATCCTTGTATGGAATAGGTACATTCATTCCATAAATACTGGCAATTAATATCGGCACGGTCAATACAATGGTAAGGGTAGTTAGTCGCTTTAACACTTCATTCTGGTTATTACTAATGATACTGGCGAATGCATCGAGGGTACTGCTGAGTATATTGGTGTAGGTATTGGCCATTTCCAGTGCCTGGCTGGTTTCTACAATTAAATCATCTAAAAAGTCTTTCTCATCCTCATTCAATTGTAAAAAATTGGTTCGAACCATTTTCATCATCAATAGTTCATTACTTCTTAAGGCCGTTAAAAAATATACCAGGCTTTTTTGGATACGCATTAACTGAAGCAATTCTTCATTCCTGTTGGCAACGTATAATTTATGTTCCAGGGTATTCCTTCGCAAATTTATTTCCTTCAGGTAGTCCTGGAAGTTGTTGGTCACTTTTTCAAATATTTTCAGCACCATCATATTCTTCTTATCAGGATTGCGGTTTTGAAAGGTATTCAAAAACTTTTTGATGGCTTCGTTTTCAAAAGAATTGACCGTTACGATCTGGTTATGTGTTAATATGATACAGATCGGAATAGTAACATAAAATGCATCGCTGTCATTGAATGAATTATTTTCTGTGGGAGTTTTTATTACAATCAATTTTACATTGTCATCAATTTCATAGCGGCTGCGTTCATCAATATCCAGGGAATCCTTTAAAAAATCAATAGGGATTTCCAGCGATTCGCTCAATTCCGTAAATTCTTCCTGTTTTAATGGAGGCAATACATTGATCCACGAGCCATCTTCAGGCTTATCGATCGCGATGGTCTGGTGGGCTATATTTTTAAAGTATTGAATCATTTTACTGTTTACTGTTTGCTGTTTACTGTTTACTGTTTGTCATCCACTTTGAAATTAGAGCGAAGCCGGTACATATTTACCAGGCATCTTTTATACTTAATTTGCTTTATATACCTTATTCACCTTGTATACTTTTCAAAAGAACTATCCTTCTAACTCCATCTCTCCTTTAAATACAAATTCGGCAGGGCCACAGAGCCATATATTTTCAAAATGCTGATCGTCAATTTTATTAAATTCAACACTTAAATGGCCTCCCGGTGTTTTTACTACCACAGTATTAAAGCCATTTTCGTTGTGGGCGGATAACAGTGCGGCAGCGGTAACACCCGTACCACAACTAAGCGTTTCATCTTCTACGCCGCGTTCGTAGGTCCTTACGAAAATTGAATCTTCGTCTATAGATTCAACAAAATTCACATTGACACCATCGGGGGCAAATTCTTTACTATAACGTATTTCATGACCGGTTAACACGACATCAATATCGGCTACTTCTTGGGCAAATTTAACAAAATGAGGTGAGCCTGTATCGACTAAGGCATAGGAAGAATGGTAAGCGACCTTATTCACATCTTGCATTTTCAAACTAACCGTACCGTCGCTGTCAATTTCTGCCAAATGACCTCCATCAATGGCTAAAAAGTGATAGGAACTTTTCACTATTCCCTGGTGATACGCGAATTTCACCAGGCACCTCCCTCCATTCCCACACATGGTACTTTCATTGCCATCTGAATTAAAATAGATCATTTCAAAATCATAGCCATCTTTCTTACCTAAAAGCATCAGGCCGTCTGAACCTATTCCAAAGTGCCTGTCGCAAATATGTTTGATCTGCTTTGTATTTAAAACCGGGTATTCATTCTCCCTGTTATCCAATATCACAAAGTCGTTTCCCGAACCGTGGTATTTATAAAATTCAACTTTCATCCATTACAAATTTGAATCAGCAATTATATTTAAAGATTGTTTAATTAAATTTTCTACCGCCAGGCCGCCATCCTTAGAAAATTCCCTGGTTATTCGATTGGCGACAATGGCATTCAGACTGAGGCAATGGTGCCCTAATGCCTTGCCAAGTCCGTAAATTGCGGAGGTCTCCATTTCAAAATTAGTAATATGGTGATTGCCAAATTGAAAAGTAGAAAGATTGTCGATTAAACCAGGATAGGCAAGTCCAAGTCGCAATACTCTTCCCTGCGGCCCATAGAATCCAGGGCAGGTAACAGTAATGCCGTGTTTATAATTAACAGTAAAATGTTTTAAGAGGTATCCGGCTGCCATAAAGATATAAGGTGAAATATTTCCGGGGCTTAATTGTGTATGGGTATTAAATGCCTGTAACAATTGCTTTTCTTCCATATTATTTTCCATGCGGTAAAAATTCATCAGGTTATCCAGGCCCAATCCATGAGTAGATGCAACAAAACTATCTACCGGTATTTCTTTTTGTAGGGAACCTGATGTGCCAAAACGAATTATTTTTAATGTAGTGAATTTTTCCTTAATGGTTCTTGTATCGAAATCAATATTTACCAGGGCATCCAGTTCATTCATTACAATATCAATATTGTCAGGGCCGATACCTGTACTTACGCAACTCAGTCTCATTTTACCCAAATACCCCGTATGAACAATAAATTCCCTATGGTGATTCTGGCATTCGATGATGTCAAAATATTTACTGACTTCTTTTACCCTTTCGGGGTCTCCCACGGTGATAATAGTACCGGCAATTTCTTCCGGCCTGCAATTGATATGATAAACTGCTCCACGGCTATTGATGATCAGTTCCGATTCATCGATTCGATTCATACTTATTATTTAGAATCCCGAATTTCGCATTAACTATTTACAATTTCTAATAAAAAAAATCCTATTTTCGCAGGGCAATAAATAATCTTGTACCTGGTGCTTCCGGTTTGTCAATACGGAAATGCTTTTCCAGGGGTTAATTTCATAAAATGTAGTTTTTAGAAAGATTAGGTGTCAATATGAAAGTATTTGACATATTTAGGGTCCTGTGGCCGAGTGGTTAGGCAAAGCTCTGCAAAAGCTTCTACATCAGTTCGATCCTGTTCGGGACCTCACTTCACTTTATCCCTCTCCATATGGAGAGGGAATTTTTTACAACTATGGGTCTTAAAATCTTGCATTGGATTGGTTTAACGGCCAGCATCGTACTGGTAGTTTCCTGTTTTATGCCATGGGCATATTATGCAGATGCCCATATTGCAAACGAGACAGAGAGAACTTTTACGGGTTTTTACTCGTACCAGAATAATTATGGCAAGCCAGGAAAGTTTCTGGCAGCGACCGGCATCATTGTATTGACTTTAATGATTTTGCCAAAAGTTTGGGCAAAAAGAGCAAACCTCTTTGTTTGTGCATTGGGGGTTGGGTATGCCGTTAAAACTTATATTTTATTTGTTTCATGTTATAATGCATATTGTCCTGAAAAAAAAGCCGGTATTTTTTTGATGTTAGTATCGACCTTCATAATGTTGATAGCATCCGTATTCCCGCATTTAAAATTAGAGAATGTACAAACCAAAAGACCTGAGTAAATCCGTCATAATTCTATCTGAAAATAACCCCAGGTTTATTTTTATCTTTTTCGTGTGATGGTAGCTTTTTTTATAAGGATGAAATATACTTTATTCCTTATTTAGCCAATTCCCTCAATTGTACATTTTTTAAACAAAAAATGCCGGAACCACCGGCATCATAAATTCTTTATTTTTTCACTAAACTTTCTTTGCTTCTTTTGCCCAGGCATCTTTTAGTGAAACAGTACGGTTAAACACAAGCTTTTCCGCAGTAGTTTCTTTATCCAGGCAGAAGTATCCTTTCCGGATAAACTGGTAATTGGCTGAAACGGCGGCGTTTTTTAAAGACGGTTCCACATAGGCTTTTTGTATAACCTGTAGTGAGCCAGGGTTGATATAATCCTTGAAATCACCTTCTTCCTGGGATGGGTTTTCCACTTTAAATAAACGGTCATATAAGCGAACTTCGGCCTGTAATGCATGCGCTACACTTACCCAATGAATGGTACCCTTAACTTTGATACCGGTGGTATCGTCGCCACTTTTGCTTCCAGGAAAATAGGTGCCGAGAATTTCGGTGACATTTCCATCCGCATCCTTTGAGAAGCTAACGCATTTTACAATATATGCGCTTTTTAACCTTACCATGGTACCCGGTGCCAGGCGAAACCATTTTTTGGCCGGGACTTCCATAAAATCTTCCTTTTCAATCCACAGTTCTTTACTGAAAGGAATGATCCTGGTGCCATAGGATTCGTCTGGTCCATTCTCGCTTTCCAGTTCGTCGGTGTGTCCATCCGGGTAATTGATAATGGTCAGTTTTACAGGATCCAGCACAGCCATTACCCGCGAGGCCAGTTTATTAAGATCTTCTCTTACACAAAACTCCAACAGGCTTACATCGATCAGGTTCTCCCTTTTCGCAACACCGATGCGTTCGCAAAAATTACGAATACTTTCAGCGGTAAAACCCCTTCGGCGCATTCCACTGATGGTTGGCATCCGGGGATCGTCCCAGCTCTGAACATATCCTTCCTCTACCAATTGCAGCAGTTTGCGTTTACTCATTACCGTGAAGGTCATATTGAGACGGGCGAATTCATATTGCCTGGAGGGAAATATTTCCAGTTTTTCAATAAACCAATCATATAACTCACGGTGCGGTATAAACTCCAGCGTACAAATACTGTGAGTGATATTTTCAATGCTGTCACTTTGGCCATGTGCAAAATCGTACATGGGGTAGATGCACCATTTATCACCGGTACGGTGATGGTGCGCATGTTTTATGCGGTAAATAATAGGATCGCGCATGAGCATATTATTGTGCTTCATGTCAATTTTGGCCCGGAGTATTTTTGCGCCGTCGGGAAATTTACCTTCCTTCATTCCTGAAAATAACCCAAGGTTTTCTTCGACAGACCGGTTCCGGTACGGGCTGTTTTCGCCGGTTTCAGTATGGGAGCCTTTTAGCGTGGCTATTTCATCTGCGTTGGAATCTTCTACGTAGGCCAATCCTTTATTGATAAGCTTTACAGCAAATTCATGTAATTGGTCAAAATAATCACTTGCATATAATTCATTTTCCCAGGTAAAACCGAGCCAGTTTACATCTTCCTTTATACTCTCTACATATTCCGTCTCTTCTTTTTCGGGATTGGTATCATCAAACCGAAGATTGGTTTTCCCTCCATACTTCAATGCCAGGCCGAAGTTTAAGCAAATACTTTTAGCATGGCCAATATGGAGGTAGCCGTTTGGCTCAGGGGGAAAACGGGTAAATATCGACGCATATTTTCCACTTTCCAGGTCTGCTTCAATAATCTCTTCAATAAAATTCAGGCTCTTTTCTTCCGGCATCTTTTTAATTTATTATTGCAAATTTAGATAAGAAAAATTAAACGCTTATCGTCTTTAACGTTGTATTCCAATTTGTGGCCGGCCTCACTTATAGAACCTGATCCAATTAACTAAGGCGAACCAGAAAGACAGATCCCAAAAGCAAGGCTCCTGAGTTATTTGATAATTGTGGTGCGTCCGGCCTTCCGGGAATAATAGGTAAGGCGTCCATTTCCCCGGGATGCGGTAATGATGTTTGAGGAATGCGATCGAACAGGGGAGAGCAAATAATAGCGAACAATTGAACATTCCCTATTAACGAATTTTGCCGGAAAATATTAAACGTTCTTTATTTATGGATTATTCTTCATTTCTTCCAGCATCTGGATGATCTTATCCATTTTTTTTATTTCTAAATTGCTTATTTGCATTTGTAACGCCTCAATCTCTTTTTTTGCTTCGACATTTGTCTGATAATCATCCTGTGCCTGTACCCTGTCTCTCTCACTCTGCCTGTTTTGAGACATCATGATGATGGGGGCGGCATAAGCCGCCTGGGTAGAAAAAATGAGATTCAACAGGATAAACGGATATACATCCCAATGGGAAATAAATCCGATAACGTTTAGAACCATCCAGATAACAACAAAAACACTTTGTAAGATAATGAATCTCCATGACCCCATTCCATTGGCCACGGAATCAGCTATCCGATCGCTCATTTTTAACGACTTCGCATGTTTATCATGCCAGTTAGTATTGTTCATTAAAATAAATTTTAAAGTATAAATATTTATGGAGTAAAGTTAAATTTGAATTGCCGGTATGGAACCGTAAATTTTCAGGGATTGGCAGTTCCACCCTTCTTCCTTGGCGTCTCCTTCTTTTTAATACCAAACACCGGGTTATCTGGAATAAAAAAGCCTTTGATTCCAGTTGAATTCAAAGGCTTTTTCATTTAGAAATCAATTCTAATCCGCTCTTCCCATCTTTCGTAAATATGATGCATGTGAAGCGATGGCATGTCGCATTTTTGGATATTCAACATAATGAATACCAAAGTCAATGCAGGTCTGTTTGATTATTTTACTGATAGCCGGGTAGTGTATATGAGAAACTTTAGGAAATAAATGATGTTCAATCTGGAAATTCAGCCCACCCACCAACCAGGAGATCAGTTTATTCTTTGTAGCAAAATTCGCGGTTGTTTGAACCTGGTGAATGGCCCATTCATTTTCGATCATATTGGTGTCAGCAACCGGTAATGGAAATTCAGTATGCTCAACGGTATGGGCCAGTTGAAATACAATACTGATCACAAAACCCGTAACCATACTGGCAATTAAAAAACCAACCAGCCATTTTACAAAACCCACCATCAAAATAGGGATCACCATAAAAATGATCGCATACCCGATCTTAGCACCCCAGAATCCAACATGTTCCTTTACGGTCAACTTCCGGATAGGCACAGAACCAATTCTTTTATTGAAATACTTTTTATAATCGGTCATAAAAACCCAAATCAAATGCAATAAGGTATACAGAAACCATACATAGTA
>JBDTWP010000188.1:0-12245 GCA_040006615.1 Ferruginibacter sp. | reverse complement strand
AATAAAGGCTATTATGCGCAGTATTTATATGGCAGGAATTTTAAGATAGCTTCACCAAGGTCGGAAGCCTTGGGAGAAGCATTATGCGTGTTATTTGGCATTGCCGATGCGGGGCAACAGGCTTCCATTATAGCCAAAACACCTGTAACAACTTACGGTATTTCCTGTATTTATCCACAGATACCGGATCTTCCTCCATACCACAACAATGCGGTCTGGCCATTTGTTCAATCTTACTGGGCATTGGCTTCGGCCAAAGTTGGCAACGAAAATTCTGTGATGGAATCATTGGCTGCCATTTATCGGCCCGCTGCTATGTTTTTGACCAACAAGGAAAATTTTGTTGCAGACGATGGAGATTTTGCAGGCACTGTTATCAATTCCAGTAATATGTTGTGGAGTTTATCCGGCAATCTTTCCATGATTCATAAAGTTATTTTCGGGATCGAATTTCATCCTGCCAGGTTAGCGTTTCATCCATTTGTACCAATGGCATTGAAGGGTGACCGGTCTCTTACGAATTTCAAATATAGAAAGGCCTTATTGAATATTTCGATGGAAGGCTTTGGGAATAAAATACAAAGCTTTTTTTTGGATGGGAAAAAAATGGCTGTTCATGAGATTCCCGCAAATTTAAAAGGTGAACATTCCGTCAGGATCATATTAGCGAATAATAATTTACCCTTTGGCAAAATCAATAAAGTGGATAATCATGTAGCTCCTGCCACAGCCTTTGCCAGTTATTCCGGAGATGATATTGCCTGGCAAAAAGTATCAGGCGCCAAATTGTATAACGTATTTAAAAATGGGAAATCAATTACAAAAACAGTTCAAAATTCTTTTAAAATACCCAAAGAGGATTACGCTGAATACCAGGTAATAACAACTGATGAAAAGGGATTTGAATCTTTTGCCAGCGAGCCAATAGTGGTTGCCGGAGATAAATCAATCCGTATATATGAAGCGGAGAATTTTAGTCCCAAAGCTTCCAATAGCTATAAGGGTTTTTCCGGGGATGGTTTTGTTGAAATAAGTAAAGATGCAAACAGGGTTGTTACTATTCCCATCACTATCAATGAACCAGGTTTTTATTCGGTTGATTGGAGATACGCCAATGGCAACGGGCCGGTTAATACAGAAAACAAGTGCGCTATCAGGACAATGAAAATAAATGGTGTCCGGGAGGGAACTTTTGTTTTCCCGCAGAGAGGAAAAGATGAATGGAGCAACTGGGGATTTAGTAATGCAGTGAAACACTATTTTAAAAAAGGCTTGTACAACCTTGTATTGTCGATGGAAGATTATGATGATAATATGAACGGTGATATAAACCAGGCAATGATTGATTATACCCGGTTGTCGAAATTATGAGCAGGCAATTGCAGGATATATTTTTAAAATCTGAAATCAGTAAATTATGTAATTAATTTCAGGAATTATGTAACGCAGGATGAGTAGAGTCGATCTAACTTTACGTTTGTTTTCATAGGGTAATGATTAAATGGAGCAGGATATTTTATCTTGCCCCATTTTTATTTATAAGGAGAATCATGGTTCCACGGGAGATATCCAGTTGTACATTCCGTTGCAACTTTTAAAAGCTCATCCGAGTTTGTCAATTTTTGTGGCGCTTCTTTTCTTAACTTGTGTCCCGTTTTCATTAGTAGATTCCTTTACTCAATTTTTTGTTTTTATGATGCGATCAATGTACCGGCTGCTATTATTTGCAGTCACCATTTTATCGGTTATTCGATGTGTGCAGCCGGTTAAAGAAGAATATGACCAGGCAGGGTTCAGGTTAATGCTTCAGCATTACTGGAAAGAGCTGTTATTGCTGAAGCCTTTGGATGCTACCGTGTTTGGTGACAACAGTATGAATGATCAGTTTCCCAATACCTGTACACAGGCATACCGTGATGAGATCAAAAAGTTTTACCATCGTTACGCTGACAGTCTTCAAAACTTCAGGCCGGGCAGGATGAATGAAGAGGATGCACTGAGTTATAAGATCCTTGCCTTTGATGTGACAAACGAATTGGAGAGAGCGAAATTCGAAACCTGGAAAATTCCTTTCACGCAAATGGGGGATGCCGGCAATGCTGTTTCCGGTAATATTGTGCTGGCGATGGGTCAATTTGGTTCCGGGGCTTCGGCCCAGCCTTTTAAAACAATTCCCGATTATGAGAACTGGCTGAAGCGCGTACATGCGTACACGGTATGGTGCGATAGTGCGATCAATAATTTCAGGCTGGGTATGGCCGGCAACTATGTTTTACCAAAATCACTGGTCGTGAAAATGATCGCCATATGCAATGGACTGATCAATGGGGATGAAACAAAAAGCATATTTTATGGCCCCATTGACAATTTGCCTGCATCATTTTCTTCCCTTGAAAAAGAACGGCTCGGGAATGCATATAAAGCAGCAATCAAGGACGAATTAAATGTGGTGCATAAAAAAATGGCCGTCTTTTTAAAAGAAGAATACCTGCCGAAAGCCCGTAGTTCATCAGGCGTCGGAGACTTGCCGGGTGGCCGGGAATATTATCGTTTTTGCGTGAAGGACTGGACTACCACCGATAAAAGCCTGGATGAAATATATAATACTGGACTGAGCGAAGTTAAAAGGATTTCGCAGAAAATGGAAATGGTGAAGAGCAGTACAGGATTTAAAGGTGATCTGCGGTCTTTCTTTGAATTTATGAGAACGGATAAGCAATTCACGCCTTTTAAAAAGCCGGGCGAAGTGCTCGATTCGTTTCGTCATATTTACGGGATCATAAAACCTGCATTGAGTAAATATTTTATCCTTTTTCCCAAAAGTAATTTTGAAATTGTGCAGACCGAAGCGTTCAGAGCGGCGAGTGCAAGTATTGAATATATACAGGGCACAGCAGATGGATCAAGACCCGGAAGATTTTATGTGCCCGTTACGGATGCAACCAGGTTCAATATTACATCAGGCATGGAAAGTACTTTTTTGCATGAAGCGATCCCCGGGCATCATTACCAGAGTTCATTGCAGATTGAAGATACTACGCTCCCCGAGTTCCGTCGCTATAAATGGTACGGCGCTTACGGTGAGGGGTGGGCGCTATATTGCGAAAGCCTTGGAAAGGAATTGGGATTGTATAAAAACCCCTATCAGCACATGGGTGCTTTGGGAGACGAGATGCATCGTGCTATCCGGCTGGTAGTAGATATTGCCATACATAGCCGGGGTATGACACGTGAGCAGGCAATCCAATACATGATGGATAATGAGGCCGTGAGTGAAGAAAGCGCCACGGCAGAAACAGAGCGTTATATGGCGCTTCCGGGCCAGGCACTGTCTTACAAGATCGGGGCGCTTAAAATAAAAGAGCTTCGTGACAGATACAGTAAAAAATTGGGTGATAAATTCAGTATTGGTGAATTTCATAAAGAGGTATTGGACAGCGGTTGCCTTCCATTATTGGTATTGGAAGAGAAACTGGATTGGTGGTCCGGGGAAAAAATGAAATAAGTCACCATCCCCCTTTCAACACTGTTTTTTTCTTTCCATAATCAAAGCTGTATTCAATATCAACCGAGATATTTTTTTCATCAAAATGGCAGATCATTTTTTCTGTGTGCGGACTTTCAATATAACGCAAGGTGAGTACCAGCGTGTGCTCATCTTTCCAATCATATGTTCCGTCAACTTTAAGCGGTGGTAAACCAACGAAACTTGCCTTTGCACCTCCTACAAGTGAGGGGCCTTTTTTAGTCGTTGTTCCTGGTTGCCACACACCATTGCCAAAAGCCAGTTGATAGTTGCCGGTACCGGTTTTTAACTTAAGATCACATGTATTATCTGTAAAGTTAAAGGACAGGTTTTGAATGTCTTTTTCGTTCGGTTCCAACAAAAAGATTTTGTTGGCAATCTTTGTAGCCCCGGGCGAATTAGTTTTAACAGGCAGTGGGAGGGTGAGTGAGGATAATTTTTGTGCGAGCTTTGCTGCTGCAGGGTTGTTATCCGGTAATTTATCTTTGTGCATGGCGGGTAACAGGTATTGCCATACCAGGTTAATTTCCTCCTGCATATTGGGTGTTTCGGCTGTAATGGCTATTACCGCATCCTCATCAGGCATTACAATAATAAACTGACCAAATGCCCCGTCTGCCCTGAAAGCATTATGAAGGCAGCGCCACATCTGGTAACAGTACCCCTGTTCCCAGTCACTTGAATCTTTTTTAGCCTGGGAATATTCAGGATGCTGAATTATCTTAAGTGTCGATGCTTCATTGACCCATGCTGCAGGTAATATTTGTTTGCCATTCCATTTGCCTTTTTGCAAAAATAGCTGACCAAATTTTGCCATGTCCTCCGTTTTTATTCTCAGTCCCCATCCACCCACATTAATACCTTTTGGGTCCACCTCCCAATCCATTCCTTCAATACCCAATGGTTCGAATAATCTTGGTTTTAAATAATCTAAAATTTTTTGCCCGGTTAGTTTTTGCACAATGGCCGACAACATATAAGTGCCGAGCGTATTGTATAAAAATTTTGTGCCCGGCTTATATTTGAAGGGCACGGCCAGGAAAGATTTGACCCAGTTGCTATCCCGGCTAGCGACCGCAAAGGTAGGGTCTGGTTCCTGTCCGTCCGACATGCTGAGGACATCTTTTACTGTAAGCTGGGATAGATTGGTGCTGATGGTATCCGGAAGTTCACCGGGGAAAAAGGAGATCACTTTATCATTCACGGTAAGCCGGTTTTCACTCACTGCAAAACCTATGGCGGTGGCGGTAAAACTTTTGCTGCAGGAATACATTGTATGCTTCAGGTCTGCGCCATATGGATTCCACCAGCCCTGGGCAATTTTTTTGCCATGGCGAAGCATCATAAAACTATGAAACTCGGTTTTGCTTTTTCCAGCAGCATCTAAAAAACTGATAATTCCTTCAGAAGAAACTCCTTCAGATTCAGGGATGCCGGTCGGAAGTGCGTCTTGTTTTTGTGCTGTTGTCTGGAAGTTCAGTAGAAGGAAAAGCAGCGATATTTTGACGGGGCTTATTTTGTAACCCATATTGGATGTTTTAAAATTTTCATTTAAATTAAGAAGAATTTTTAGTATTACAGGAAAGTTTAAGTTTTTTAAACCGTGGGCGTTGGTGACACCGACCACGGCTGATTGCCCTGGTTGGTGTCCCCACCAACCAGCGACAATTGGAATGCACCCTAAATATTCATGATTAATTCCGAACTTCGATGTTTTGAATAATTAAAACCAATAAAATGAAAAGAACGATTGTAACACTATTATCCATTCCTTTATTTTTTGCTGCCTGTAACAGTAATCAGCAAGCCAACAACGGAAGCGCTACCGATTCTACAGCAGTTGCCGCTGTAACTGTGGACCCTGCCAAAGACTGGAAGTTTGGCGTGGCACTCTGGACCTTTCATACTGTAAATTTTCCTGCGTCCCTGGACCTGGTGGACAGTGCCGGATTAACCTATATTGAGCCTAACACATTTCATAAGGCAGGTTCTGAACTGAAAGATTCGATGATATCGAAATTATCTGCCGCCGGTATTGAAAAACTAAAGGAGTTGATTGCAAAAAAGGGTCTGAAGTGTGAGTCCATCTATATTGTAGGTGATTCTACCGTAGCTTCCTGGAAGCACCAGTTTGATATTGCCAGGCAACTGGGTGTACTATTTGTAACGACAGAACCTCCATTGAATATGTGGGATAGTATTGATAGCCTGGCGGGAGTTTATGGGGTAAAAGTGGCCATTCATGAACACTGGAGAGGAGTAAGCCATTACTGGAATCCGGATACGGTATTACTCGGCATTAAAGGTCACCCTAATTTTGGCGCCTGTGCAGACCTTGGCCATTGGCCAAAAAGTGGTATAGATCCTGTGGAAGCAGTCAGGAAACTGAGCGGACATATCATTGGGATACATTTTAAGGATATTGCGGCTTTCAACGATTCCAAATTATTAGATGTACCTGCCGGAACCGGGGTAATAAACTTCCCTGCTATTCTCGAAGAGTTAAAAAAACAAAACTTCAGGGGGCATATCTATATAGAGCGGGATGCGGAAGATAAGCCAAGCAACCTGCCCTCTGTGATCCAAACGGTAAAGTATTACAATGACCTGGTAAGCAAACTAAAATAAAGCACGCTGAAGATTGTATGGTAATTAGTTTTATTTAAAATATACAGTAGCCGACAGCTAAATTAAGTTTAAACAATGTTCGCATCAACCGGATATCTACTAACTACCATTAATTGTAAACAGACAGCAGAAAAAGAATGATAAGTTATTGTGTTTAATTCAAAAATCTTTCTTGTCTTGCTGTTCGTCGATAAATCTACTTTAAACACATTATAAGTTCTGTCTCTAATTTAGTTTCGTCGTTTGCCCAATGTCCGTAGATTTCAATGTATGGATGAGTGGTCTCAAAACCTCTATTCTTTAATTCATTTATCATATTTTGCCCTGTTAGTTTTAGTAGGTTATAAGGGCCGATGTGTTTGTACCAGGCATATTTTACAAGGTTAATACTTTTTTGTTCGAGGCCTGTGTCATTTTTGGGTATATCGTCAAGTTCCACTCCTGCAAAGACTTTTTCATTTTGTTCATAAACCCATATGTTAAGTCCTTTGTTTTTTAATCCATTTGACTTTACTATCTGCCACATTTTGTCCATTAATTTAAATGCAGTTCCGGCATAATCTTTATTGAAAGCGGTACCAGAAAATCCGTAAATGTTTAACGGGAGATTTTTATTAATTATTTCCAGATTCATTGCGTGTGAATATTAATGGGGTGAATATAATTTCAAATAATGAGGAGGGCTTTCAGCAGGCTGGGAAAAGAATTCCGTTTGCTGATAACCGCTGCTAAATGTAAATCAAAACTTCATTTTTTGTTCAATTGCCTGGAAATATTCTTTTTCCGGGGCCAAAGCTCAAATAATTGACAGGGCCGAGGCCTGATCTGGTAAATAATTGCAGCGCAATTATCCTTTATTTCCGCAGAATTGTTTTTTGAAGCAGCACAAATAGGAAATCACTGATTTACCCTTTGCGCAGCATAATTATGTAAAACAAAGGTGATTTAAGCCCAGGCTCCTGTCTTCAGGAATCAATACGAGATTTCGGTTCGTGGAGCGAAACCAAGGCTGGATACATTCAATAGTAATAGCACCTGGCACAGGACGGCTTCGCTGAAATACCAGCGCCTCATTCCTGCGCCGGGAGGATTTGGTTGGTGGGGCAAAGCTGATGCTAAAAAGGACAGTTTGTACCAGTTTTTATCTGGCTTAAGCGATAGAGATTTTTGACTAATAAAATCACCGTAAAAGCCAGTACATTTACGTGGCAAAATAAAAGCGATATCTTACTTTAAAAGATATAAAGTCTTTCAAAGATTTCGCAGGGGGTTATTTATTGAACAAATATTTAATAAAATAAATCATGAAAAGAAGAAAATTTATGCAGTCCGGAGCATTTGCATTCTCAGGTTTACTACTTTCAAAGTATGTTAATGCCGGAATGTTTTCCGACAAAAAAGCTGTTCCGCCAATCGGGCTCCAATTATACACCCTTGGCGACCTGATGACAACGGATACCAGCGGCAGTTTGAAAAAATTAGCTGCCATCGGCTATAAGGAACTTGAAAGTGCAGGTTCGCAAAAAGGAAATTTTTACGGTTTCAAACCGAAGGAATTGGCTGCCATGATAAAAGATGCCGGTATGAAGTGGGGCTCAGCGCATGTAAGCGGGGTACCTTTTACTATGCAGCAGGTTATGAAGATGGCTAAAACTGCTGAAGATTCAGCACGGATACAAAAGATGATGGAACGTTTTAAAGACGCGCCAAAATCGCTTAACCTTAAAGAAAATCACCAGGAACTTGCTGATGCGGCAGCAGAAGGTGGTATAAGTTATTTGGTTTGTTCCAGCATACCTGTTAGTACATTGGATGAAATTAAGGCAGCAGTAGATGTATTCAGCAAAGCTGGAGAAGCATGTAAAAAAGTGGGTGTACAATTTGCTTATCACAACCACACCAGCGAGTTTGATGATGTGGAAGGGCATCGGCCATTTGATTATATTCTTTCCAACACAGACAAAGACTTAGTGAAGATGGAGTTAGATCTTGCCTGGGCGACCAAGGCAAAACAAGACCCTGTTGAATTATTTAAACTTCATCCTGGTCGTTATCCATTGTGGCATGTGAAAGATCTGGATAAAGAAAAAATGAATCCTGCGGAAGCAGGCACTGGCATTGTTGATTTTAAACGCATTTTTGATAATGCCAAAGAATCAGGCATGAAATATTTTTTTGTAGAGCAGGATGGAGCACCACAGCCTTTGCAAAATGTTACTAATAGTTATAACTACCTGGATAAGATGCTGCGCTGACAATCTTCCTCTTTATACGGTCACCGGTTTTTAAAATTTTAGATAATGCAATTTTCTATTCTCGTATTAAAGAAGCCAAATAAGAAATATTCATGTAATATTAAAGGTGGTAACTGCCACCTTTAATGTTATCTGTGGTTACAGGTATTGTAAAACTGAATATATTTTATTAATTTGACTTAAATGTTATGAAAATAAAATTTGTGGTGGCTGTTTTTCTGCCGTTTTGTTTATGTCTTAGGTCATTTGTTGTGTAACAGCATAAAATTCCCGGAAATTCAAATATGTTTGAATTTTGTAAGTAGTTATTTCATTTTTATTATTTCACGACCCGGCACCTGTTTAATTTTGTGCCATATTTAAAAACGAACGATTATGAATGAAAAAATTCCATTGCGAAAATTGGGAAACAGCAGCCTGGAAGTTTCAGCAATCGGGCTAGGCTGCATGGGAATGAGCTTTGGCTATGGCCCTGCCGCGGATAAAAAAGAAATGATTAGCCTGATCCGCTCGGCGGTTGAAAAAGGTGTAACCTTTTTTGATACCGCTGAAGTATATGGCCCATTTACAAACGAAGAACTGGTAGGTGAAGCGCTGGCACCTTTTCGTGGACAAGTGGCCATTGCTACCAAGTTCGGATGGAAACCTTCATCTGCCGACGGAAGGTGGTCAGAATTAGATAGTCGTCCCGGGCACATCAAAGAAGTTGCAGAAGCCTCACTTAAAAGACTTAAAGTAGAAATTATAGACCTGTTCTATCAACATCGTGTAGATCCTGGAGTGCCTATTGAAGATGTCGCTGGCGCTGTAAAAGAGTTGATACAGGAAGGAAAGGTGAAACATTTCGGTCTTTCTGAAGCTGGTGCAAATACCATTCGCCGTGCACATGCAGTACAGCCTGTTACGGCTTTGCAAAGCGAATATTCATTATGGACAAGAAATCCTGAAGCAGAAATTTTACCTATACTGGAGGAACTGGGAATCGGATTTGTTCCATTCAGTCCTTTGGGTAAAGGCTTTCTAACCGGTAAAATGAATGAGAATACAAAATTCGACAGTACTGACTTTCGTAACATACTTCCACGATTTACAGCAGAAGCTTTAAAAGTAAACCAGGCATTGATTGATTTACTTGGCAGCGTTGCTAAACAAAAAAATGCGACACCAGCACAAATTGCTATTGCCTGGTTACTGGCACAGAAGCCCTGGATCGTGCCTATCCCTGGCACCACGAAACTGCACCGTCTTACAGAGAATAACGGGGCTGCAATAATAGAACTTACACTGGGTGAACTCAACAAAATTGACGATGCTGCTTCAAAGATTAAAGTGGAGGGGAACCGCTATCCCGAACATATTGAACGAATGACGGGTTTGTGATAGCAAAACTGTACATATGACACAAAATAAAAAATGGAAATATGTTACCGCTTTCACCGTAATCGCTGAACAGATAGAAGAATATTGTCTATTAGTACTATTTGTTTTGCATATGTAATAATGAATAAGATAAACCACATGAGTTTAATGAACAAAATATTTTAAAAAATGCTTTTAAAGCACATACCTGTTTTTACTGTTTTCATTATTTGCTTCTGCATGAACAATATTTTTGCACAGCAACAACAACCTTTGTTGCTTTCAGAAGCGATAACCACCGGGATCAATAATTATCAAAGTATACAGGCAAAACGCAATTATATAAAAGCTTCTGCTGCACTTGTCCGGGATGCAAAGAACCGCTATCTCCCAAATGTGATTGCATCGGTACAACAGTCTTTTGGAACCATTAACGGACAATACGGACCGTTTTTTGCAGCTGAGGGTTTGGGGATTGCTTCTGCAGGTCCGGTAACCAGTTCTCAAAGATGGGTTGCAGCTTTTGGCGGACTTTATCTTATTAATACTAATTGGGAGTTTTTTACATTCGGGCGTGTGAGATCAGGCATATTGCTGGCGGATGCTGCGGTTAAAAGGGATTCTGCCGATTTGTTTCAGGAAGAATTCATACAAAGTGTAAGAATATCCGGAGCGTATCTCAATTTACTTGCTTCGCAAAAATTAATTCAGAATGCGCTGGCAAATCTTCAAAGAGCGCTGGCAGTTCAGCAGACGGTGCTTGCAAGAACAAGGTCCGGTCTCATAGCAGGGGTTGATTCCTCCATAGCAAATGCAGAAGTGTCAAGAGCCAGGCTTGCTTTGATAGATATAAGAAATAATGAACAACAACTCAGCACCCAGTTGGCGCAGTTATTAAACACCCTGTCTGCTTCATTTTATCTTGACACAACTTTCCTTGGTAAAACTCCCACAGATTTCAACACAGCAACGCCTGTTGAACAAAATCCACAGTCGAAGTTTTATCAAACACGTATAGATGAAAGTAATGTCGCTGCTGACTATCTCAAAAAAAGTATTCTGCCGGGCGTCAACCTTTTTGGTGTTTTTCAAACCAGGGGTTCCGGCTTCGATTATAACTATACTGCTGCCAATAATTATAAATACTCAATAAATTATTGGGACGGTATTAAGCCGGCACGTTACAATTATATTACCGGTGTGGCCATTTCCTGGAATATTCTCAGTTCCTTAAAAATTAAGCAACAGGTAAAAGCCCGGCAATTTATTACCGAAGCTTACAAAAATGAGTACGACCAGGTGACCACTGAGTTAAAAAATCAATTGCTTCTTGCTGATAAACGTATAGAAAACAGTTTGCAAATAGTTCGTGAAGTGCCTTTGCAATATAAGGCTGCCGCTGATGCCTATTTGCAAAAGTCGGTGTTGTATAAGAACGGGCTTACCGATATTGTTGACTTCCAGCAGGCATTGTATGCATTGAACCGGGCACAAACCGATATAAGTGTCGCAAACATAAATGTATGGCAGGCATTGCTCATAAAAGCTGCGGCTTCCGGGGATTTTGAATTGTTCAGAAAACAAGTCCGGTAAAAAAAGGAAAAAAAAAGTCACGTATGAATTTAATCAGGACAGCATTACGGAAGCCAATTACAATACTGGTACTTGTAGCAGGTCTTTTCTTTTTTGGCATCAATGCAGTACGAAATATTAAGGTTGATATTTTTCCTGATTTGAATTTGCCGGTGATTTATATATCCCATCCTTTTGGTGGTTACACACCTACGCAGATGGAGTCATTTTTCAGCAAGCAATATGTAAACCTTCTTCTTTATGTATCCGGGTTAAAAAGTATTGAAACAAAAAATATCCAGGGTTTAACGCTCATGAAACTTACTTTTTATGAAGGAACAAATATGGCCCAGGCCGCGGCAGAGGTCACGGCCTTTAGTAACAGGGCCCAGGTCGTTTTTCCACCGGGTTCCCAGCCACCATTTATAATCCGCTTTGATGCATCCACCTTACCGGTTGGCCAACTCGTATTACGCAGTGAAACACGTTCCAATAATGAATTACTTGATCTTGCAAATATCTATGTACGTGCTTCTTTTACATCTATACCTGGTTTGATTTCACCTGCACCTTTTGGTGGTAATGTACGGAGCATTGTAATAAAAGTAGACCCGGCTTTACTGCAGGCTCATGATCTTACTGCGGACCAGGTGGTAGCTGCATTACGTGTAAATAACCAGACATCTCCATCAGGGAATGTAAGAATAGGCGATTATAACTATATAACGCCAACCAATACCACCATTAAAACATTAAAGGATTTTGAGAATATTCCTTTATTTAAAGGTAGTGTGCAAAATATTTTTCTCCGGGATATTGCCACAGTGGAAGATGGAGCTGATATAACAACAAGTTATGCACTGGTTAATGGCAAGCGTTCTGTTTATATACCTGTAACTAAACGG
>JBDTWP010000187.1:0-12259 GCA_040006615.1 Ferruginibacter sp. | reverse complement strand
AATGCCTGAATTTCAAAAGGATTTTGAAGATTTTATTGCTCTTTGTAATAAATATGAATTGGAGTATTTAGTAATTGGCGGTTTTGCCATCAGTGTACACGGTTATCCGAGAACAACGAAAGATTTAGACATTTGTATAAATAAGACGGAAGAAAATGCAAAATGGTTTTAGCAATTTTAAAGGACTTTGGATTTGGTTCTCTAAATTTTGAAATGTACGATTTCTTAAAAGATGATATGATAGCTCAATTGGGTTATCCGCCAATCTTTATAGACATTTTAAATGACTTGAATGGCCTTGATTTTAATTTGGCTTTTAAAAACAAAAGAATTGTGAACCTGAATGGAATTCCTACAAATTTCATAGGGCATCATGATCTCCTGGCCAATAAGGAAATAGCCGGCAGGGATCAGGATTTGCCTGATATTAAAATATTGAAAAAACGTAATAAATTAAAACAGGATGACATTTCCGGAAGATAGATTAAAAAAGGTAAATGAAATCATTGGCCATTATCCGGAAGGAAAGCATAAAAGTGCATTGCTGCCCATATTACATATGGCGCAGGATGAGTTTGGGGGATGGCTGGATACTCCAGTCATGGATTATGTGGCAGCCTTATTAAGAATTGAACCAATCGAAGTATATGAAGTCGCCAGCTTTTACAGCATGTACAACTTAAAGCCCATTGGAAAATATTTATTTGAAGTGTGCCAGACGGGACCCTGCATGTTGAACGGGAGCGACGAGATCATTGATTATATCAAACAGCAACTAAACATTGGGGTAGGCGAAACAACATCGGATGGATTGTTTACCTTAAAAACCGCAGAATGCCTGGGAGCGTGTGGTTACGCGCCGATGATGCAGTTTGGCAAGACGTACAGGGAACATTTAACAAAAGAAAAAGTAGATGCGATTATTGAAGAATGCAGGGCAAAATCGATTAAATAATGGGAATTACCAATGCTATATTAAAAGTAAAGGAGCACCGCAAATCAGTAAAAATAGCTGAAGTCAATTTTTTAATAGATAGTGGCGCAGTATATAGCCTGGTACCCGGGAAAATTTTAGATGAATTAGATATCGAGCCCTATAAAGAAATGACTTTTTCTTTAGCGGATGGCACCAATTTAAAAAGGAAAGTATGCAGTGCTTATTTTGAATACGAGGGTGAAGGAGGGCCTGCGCCCGTGGTATATGGTGAAGCCGGAGATGAACCACTTTTAGGTGCAACCACCCTGGATTCGTTGGGTTTGGTGTTAAATCCATTTACCAGGACATTGCATCCAATGAGAATGTTGCTTGCCAAATTGAAAAACAACAGCCTAAAAAAATCATGAAACTTACTCCTAATATTCATTTTCAAGGCAATGCAAAGGAAGCACTGAACTTTTATGCCACCGCTTTTAACGGGACTGCGCAGCAAATAGGCCGTTTTGGGGAAAGTCCTATGGAATGTGATGAGGATTGGAAACAAAAATTTATTCCTGCACGCCTGGTTTTTGAAAATAACATGATCATGATTTCAGAGTCCCGGAAGTGTGGGTGAAAAAAGGCAGCCATTGGTTATTGTTTGCATAGCAGGCAGTGAAAGCTTGAGGTCAGGAAGATATTATCAAAGGTGGTAACAACTTAAAATTAAGATTCACTTATGTGAATCAGACTATGAGTAAAAAATTATTATTAGCAAAGGCCAATGTCCCGGGCATCCGCTCATACACAGTGTATCGCCGGGAGGGTGGTTATGCCAGTGTTGAAAAAGCCTTGAAAATGGCACCGGCAGACATTGTTGAAGAAGTGAAGCGAAGCGGATTGCGTGGCAGGGGGGGGGCCGGGTTTCCAACCGGAATGAAATGGAGTTTTTTGGCAAAGCCCGAAGGTGTTGCCAGATACCTGGTTTGTAATGCGGATGAAAGCGAGCCAGGTACTTTCAAAGACAGGTATTTGATGGAATTTATTCCGCACCTGCTGATTGAAGGAATGATCGTTACGTCCTTTGCGTTAGGCAGTAATGTGAGCTATATTTATATCCGGGGAGAATATGCCTGGATCACCGATATTTTAGAAAATGCCATAGAGGAAGCAAAGCAATATGGATGGCTGGGTAAAAATATACTCGGTAGCGGTTTTGATTGTGAAATCTACCTGCATCGCGGAGCCGGCGCATATATATGTGGTGAAGAAACCGCCCTTTTGGAAAGCCTGGAAGGGAAGCGAGGCAATCCAAGGATCAAGCCGCCTTTTCCGGCTGTGAAAGGACTGTGGGATTGTCCGACAGTTGTTAACAATGTGGAAACCCTGGCCGCTGTAGTGCCGATTATCAACGAAGGAGGTGAGGCCTATTCAAAAACCGGTGTTGGAAAAAGCACCGGCACAAAACTGATCTCAGCTTGTGGTAATATCAATAAGCCAGGCATTTATGAAATAGAGATGACTATCTCTGTGGAAGAATTTATCTTCAGTGATGAATACTGTGGGGGGATGGCCAGGGGAAAGCGGTTAAAAGCCTGCATTCCGGGAGGTTCATCAGTTCCCGTTTTGCCTGCTGGTTTGTTATTAACAACAGCAAAAGGAGACAAACGTCTGATGAATTACGAAAGTTTGGGTGATGGTGGTTTTGCAACCGGCAGCATGATGGGTAGCGGCGGATTTATCGTACTGGATGAAGACCAGTGTATAGTGAGACATACGTTGACCCTCGCAAGATTCTATCATCATGAGAGTTGCGGACAATGCAGTCCCTGCCGTGAGGGCACTGGCTGGATGGAAAGAATATTAAAAAAGATCGAGTACGGAAAGGGAGAAATGAAGGATATAGACCTGTTATGGGACATACAACGTAAAATAGAGGGGAATACAATTTGTCCTTTTGGAGATGCGGCGGCCTGGCCGGTCGCCGCAGCCATCAGGCATTTCAGGGATGAGTTTGAATGGCATGTGCTGAACCCTGTTGAATGTTTAAAAAGAAATTATGGATTGGCGCATTATACTGATTCGGTAAATACACAAGTAATGGCCTGAAAATTAAATGCATACGATGAGCAACATGGCAATTTTTTTTATTATGATTTAAATGAGAATAAGAAATGTGCTGAAGTAATTGAATTAAAGAAATGGCTTTAAGGCATGAAACAAAATAATCACAACCCAAAACCAGATTTGCTATAAAATGCCTGACGAAATAAAAACTTTTAAAGTAACCATCGACAACATCACCATAGATGTTCCGGCTGGCACCACTGTATTAAACGCGGCCCGTAAAATTGGCGGCGATGTGGCTCCTCCTGCAATGTGTTACTACAGCAAGCTAAAAGGGAGTGGTGGAAAGTGCCGTACCTGCCTGGTAGAAATAGCGGCAGGTTCAACGATTGATCCAAGACCGATGCCAAAGCTGGTGGCATCCTGCCGTACCACTGTAATGGATGGAATGATCGTTAAAAATATTACCAGCGAAAAAGTGAAGGATGCAAGGGCAGGGGTAGTTGAATTTTTGTTATTGAATCATCCCCTGGATTGCCC
The DNA here is from genome assembly GCA_040006615.1 of Ferruginibacter sp. Taxonomy (GTDB): domain Bacteria; phylum Bacteroidota; class Bacteroidia; order Chitinophagales; family Chitinophagaceae; genus Ferruginibacter. Next base: position 8,736 of record JBDTWP010000187.1, on the reverse strand, counting down.
GATCTGCGACCAGGCGGGGGAATGTCATTTGCAGGATCTTGGATATGAACACGGAAAGGAAGGTACTCGCTATGAATTTCCGAGGAGAACTTTTGAAAAAGAAGATATTGGTCCCTATATCCAGTTGCACATGACAAGGTGTATTCTTTGTTACCGCTGCACTTATGTAGCTGATCAGTTAACTGATAGAAGAGTGCATGGTATTTTAGACAGGGGAGAACATGCTGAGATTTCTACCTATATTTCCAAAGCAATTGATAATGATTTTAGTGGCAACATGATCGACGTATGCCCGGTTGGAGCTTTAACGGATAAAACATTCCGGTTTAAAAACCGTGTTTGGTTTACTAAACCGGTAGATGCACATCGTAATTGCGAAACGCCCGGTTGTTGCGGTAAAGTTACCTTATGGTTGCGCGGTGATGAAGTGTACAGGGTAACCGCGCGTAAAGATGAATGGGGTGAAGTGCAGAGTTATGACGGCAAACCCGGATGGATATGCAATGACTGCCGATTTGATAGAAAGAAAACCGGTGATTGGTTAATTGAAGGACTGACAAAAATTAACCGTCATTCAGTGATTTCGCAGGGAAAATATGACGGTTTGGTGATTCCAAAGGAAACCATCAAAGAAGTAATGGGGGGTAGAGATCCAAAATTATTAATGGACATTCATGATGAAAGCGATGTAAATGATCCGGATATTTACCTGAGTGAAATAAATGGTCCTGCCCATTCGGATAATTTTTCTGCCAGTCCTGCCGACTAGTGCGGAGGGCGAAATATCATAGGCTATAAAATATTTATACAACAGATTATGTTATTATTCCTTGATTTGGCTTTAGTTCTTGAAAAATTCATCTTAATCGTCATTGTGGTAATGTCTTCATTATTGATTGCGATGTATGCAACTTTTGCAGAACGCAAAGTAGCGGCCATCATGCAGGACAGGCGAGGACCAAACCGTGCAGGACCTTTTGGTTTGTTGCAACCGGTTGCTGACGGGTTGAAATTATTTTTCAAAGAGGAGATTATCCCTGATTTATCTTCTAAATTTTTATTTATCCTTGGACCATGCCTGGCTATGTTAACGGCCATGATGACCGGTGCAGTAATCCCATGGGGTGATAAGGTTCATTTTTTTGGCAGGGATATTTCATTACAGATTGCGGATATCAATATTGGAATTTTATATGTTTTTGGGGTTGTAAGCCTGGGGGTGTATGGTATCATGATCGGGAGTTGGGCAAGTAATAATAAATTTTCACTGATTGGCGGTTTAAGGGCTGCTTCACAGATTATCAGTTATGAACTGGCAATGGGAATAGCGTTAATCGCTTTGCTGATGACATCAGGTACGCTTAGCCTAAAAGAAATAGTAGAACAACAACAGTTACATTGGTATAGCTGGAATATTGTGAAACAACCCCTGGGATTTTTAATATTTTTAATTTGCGCCTTTGCTGAATGTAACCGTACTCCTTTTGATTTGCCGGAAGCTGAAAACGAACTGATCGGCGGGTACCATACGGAATATTCTTCTATGAAACTTGGTTTTTTCCTTTTTGCGGAATACATCAATATGTTCCTGAGTAGTGCGGTAATGGTGAGTTTATTCTTTGGAGGATACGATATACCATTTGTAAACGATGGGTCCCTGGCTGAAACAATCGGGGTAAACTGGATTGCATTGATTCACACGGTTTTGTTTTTTTTAAAAGCTGCCTGCTTCCTGTTTCTGTTCATGTGGGTGCGGTGGACGATCCCACGTTTCCGGTATGATCAGTTGATGAACCTGGGATGGAAAATCTTAATTCCACTGTCGCTGATTAACATGTTGGTAACAGGGGCTATTATATTATTAAAACAAAATAACTGGCATTTCTAAACAATAAAAATATATTTGCCCAACTTTTGTGTTGCGGATAATAAAAAAAATATGCTAGCATTAACTAACAGAGCTAAACAGGTAGAGCGTGAGCCAATGAGTTTGTTGGAGAGGGCTTACCTGCCAGCAATATTTAAAGGCATGGCCATTACATTTGGTCATATGTTCAAAAAAAGACCTACCATCAATTACCCTGAGGTAACCCGTCCTTTTAGCCCGGTTTTCAGGGGACTGCATATTTTAAACAGGGATGAAGAAGGAAGGGAAAATTGCACTGCCTGTGGCTTATGCGCGGTGGCCTGTCCATCGGAAGCTATTACCATGGAGGCGGCCGAAAGAAAGGCAGACGAAATACATTTATACAGGGAAGAAAAATATGCCGCCAAATATGAGATCAATATGTTGCGTTGTATTTTTTGCGGCCTGTGCGAAGAGGCCTGTCCAAAAGATGCAATTTATTTAAGCGAAACATTTGCGCCTGCCAATTTTCAACGAAAGGGCTTTATATATGGGAAGGAAGACCTGTTAATTCCAAATCCTGTTACAGAACCTGAGGCTTATGCAAAGGCAAAAGGCGGGAGGGTAAAAATAAAATAGTCACCTTTAAATATGACTTCCTGTTTGCAGGAATGAATACAACGTCTAATGAGTATAATAGAAATATTGTTTTGGTTTTTAAGTTTACTGGCTTTAGGTAGCGCCACCATGGTGGTTGCCAGTAAAAGTCCGGTATATTGTATTTTGTATTTAATTCTCACGTTTTTTGCAATTTCCGGTCATTATATATTATTGAACGCCCAGTTCCTGGCAATTGTAAATATCATTGTTTATGCCGGTGCCATCATGGTGTTGTTTTTATTTGTAGTAATGTTGATGAATTTGAATGCTGATTCAGAACCGCATCAAAAGAATAAATGGCTTTTGTACATGGGTGGTATTGCAGGCGGGAGCCTTTTGCTGGTAATTGTAGCGGCTTTAAAACAGGGGGCAGAAACCGGTCAGCTGGTTCAAATGAATAGCGGCAATATAGGATTGATCAAGAATTTAGGTATGATCCTGTTTACAGATTATGTTTTTCCTTTTGAAATAAGCAGCGTATTATTTTTAAGTGCGATGGTAGGGGCGGTGGTGATATCAAAAAGGGAAGTGTAAAAATTTGACTTTTAACAGCAACAAATGAAAGGATTGATGTTGCTACACATCGTTTTTACAACATTTACCGGATGAATGGCAATTCCATGAAAATGCCATTGATCTTTATATAAAATAATATTTATTTATATGCCGGTTTATTATTACATATTTTTAGCGGTAGCATTATTCAGCATCGGGGTAATCGGTGTGTTGATCCGCCGCAACGCGATTATCATATTTATGTGTGTGGAACTAATGTTAAACGCCGCCAATTTATTGCTGGTAGCATTTTCAAAAATGCACCACCAGGCATTAGGTAGTATTAATCCCGTTTCCGGGAGTGATGCCCAGATATTTGTATTTTTTATAATGGTAGTTGCCGCGGCGGAGGTAAGTGTAGGCCTTGCTATCATTATAATGCTGTATAGAAACACGCATTCCGTGGATGTGAATTTTTTGAACAGACTGAAGAATTAAAAATACGCCCCCATCCCCTAAAGGGGAGTAAGGCAGGGAAATCCATAATTGAGATACTTATTAATAAATAATACAACTACAGCTTAAAAAGATGTAGGTTAAATTCCCCTTTAGGGGATAGGGTTGGCTTATGAATAATACATTACAAATTGTCTGGCTGATACCATTTTTACCTTTGGTTGGATTTTTGATCAATGGTTTGGGCAGAAATAATTTATCTAAAACACTTACAGGGATTATCGGTAGCGGGGTAATACTGGCTTCTTTTCTAATAAGTGTATTTGTGTTTTTTAGTGTAAAAAGCGGCAATACACATGTTGCACATTATTTTGACTTCATTAATACGCCTTCACTTAAAGTAGGATTCGATTTCCAGACCGATCAATTGTCAACTCTTTTCTTATTGATAATTACCGGTGTTGGCTTTCTGATACACCTGTACTCCACTTCCTATATGCATGAAGAAAAACCAAAGGATTTTGCAAAATATTTCTCATTTCTCAATCTATTTATCTTCTCCATGTTAGTGCTGGTGATGGGAGGCAATTATATCATTATGTTCATAGGATGGGAAGGAGTGGGGCTTTGTTCTTACCTGTTAATCGGGTATTGGTTTAAAAATAACGACTACAATAATGCGGCAAAGAAGGCCTTCATCATGAACCGGGTAGGTGACCTTGGATTTTTGCTGGCGGTCTTTTGGTTGCTCAGCAAATTGGGAACAACCGATTATCACCAGGTCTTTGCCCTGGTATCTGATCCACAAAAAAAGGTACTTTCATTATTTGACATAACAGGCATCACTTTGTTGTTGTTTGTAGGGGCTACCGGTAAGAGCGCACAGATACCTTTGTACACCTGGCTGCCTGATGCAATGGCAGGCCCCACCCCGGTAAGTGCCCTGATACATGCTGCCACGATGGTTACTGCCGGTATATATATGATCGCGCGCAGTAATATATTATTTACCATGGCACCGGCAACGCAATCTGTAGTAGCGATCGTTGGCCTTGCAACAGCCATTCTTGCTGCCACCATTGCATTAAAGCAGCATGATATTAAAAAAGTGCTGGCATATTCTACCGTTAGCCAGTTGGGATATATGTTCTTAGGTTTGGGTGTGGGTGCATATACCGGTGCTGTATTTCACGTAATGACTCATGCATTTTTCAAAGCCTTATTGTTCCTTGGTGCCGGTAGTGTTATACATTCGATGGGAGGGGAACAGGATATACGGAACATGGGTGGATTAAAAAAGTACATGAGTATTACTCATCTTACTTTTTTACTGGGATGCCTGGCTATCGCAGGAATGCCGCCTTTCTCCGGTTTCTTTTCAAAGGATGAAATACTGGCCGCTACGTTTGCAAAAAACCCGGTATGGTGGGGCATCGGTGTATTGGGAGCTTTGATGACGGCATTTTATATGTTCCGGCTCTATGCGATGACATTTCTTGGAAAATTCCGGGGCACCCGGGACCAGGAACACCATTTGCATGAAAGCCCTGCTGCAATTACATTCCCTTTGATCATCCTGGCAATTTTGGCTGTAACCGGGGGATGGATCGGTATACCTGAACTGTTCATGCATGGAGGTCACAGGTTGGAGGCGTTTCTCGAACCCATTTTTGCACAAAGCAAGGAAATGGCGGTAAAGCATGAAATTTCGAATGCTTCGGAATATTTGCTGATGGGGATATCAGTATTGGGGGCTTTGGTTGCTTTGTTATATGCCTGGAATAAGTATAGCAGGTATCAAAAAATTGAGGGAGAAGAAACAGGCATTGGGAAGGTATTGGCCCATAAATGGTATATAGACGAATTATACGATTCGGTGATTGTAAAGCCATTGCAGTTAGTAGCAGCTTTTTTAAGCAATGTGATTGAGAAAAATGTCATTGATGGGTTTGTAAATGGAGTGGGAAAAGCCGTGAACTATGGTAGCCGGCAGATCCGGTTGCTGCAAAGCGGTCAGGTCGGTACCTATGTACTTCTAATGGTATTTGGTATTTTGATCCTGTTTATTATTCAATTGTTTTTGTAAAACATATTCCTGATGCTTGGTAATGACATCACTATTCCTCATTTATTGATCTTCTTTCCGTTGGTTGCGGGACTAATTACTTTTTTTCTAAAGAAAGAAGCATGGGTGAAGGCATGGAGTTTATTGACTGCAATTATTACATTATTCGTATCGTTGGCCAGCATCTATTATCGCAATAACCTGGAATTAAGCGGGTTGACCTTTAATTATGAATGGCTTAAATACATGGGCGCCAGTTTTGCAGTGAGCCTTGACGGGATGGCGAGGTTACTTACTTTTTTAACAGCTTTTTCTTTCCCCGTTATTTTTATAGCTACCTATAGGAATTCATATAAGAATTCAAAGGTCTTTTATGGCTTAATGTTATTATCACAGGCCGGGTTGATGGGCGTATTTCTTTCATCTGATGCCTTGTTATTTTATTTTTTTTGGGAGCTGGCATTGATACCGGTTTATTTTTTATGCAGCCGTTGGGGTGGCGAAAGGAGGATACCCGCTACCTTTAAATTCTTCATTTATACATTCACGGGATCACTGTTAATGCTGATCGGGATCATTTATGTGTACCTGCATACAGGGGCGACCCAGTTTTCTGACCATAGTTTTTCTTTGCAGGCTTTCCATTCGGTATTATTAATCCCAAGCCAGCAGGACTGGTTGTTTTGGTTATTCTTTATTGCCTTTGCTGTTAAGATGCCCATATTTCCATTTCATACATGGCAGCCCGATATTTACGAGCAATCATCCGCTGCTGTGACGATGGTTTTGAGCGGGGTGATGGTAAAGATGGGGTTATTTGGTATTATCCGATGGTTACTCCCTATGTTTCCTGTGGCTGTTGGAAAATTTGATAATGTAATAATTTGGTTATCGGTTACAGGAATGATTTATGCCAGTTTGATTGCTCTCAAACAGGATGACCTGAAGCGCCTGGTTGCATATTCTTCCATTGCGCATATTGGGTTAATGTGTGCGGCTATTTTCACTACCAGGCAAATGGCCCTGGAAGGGGTGATGATACAAATGTTTAGCCATGGCATCAATATTATTGGAATGTGGATTGTGATTGAATTAATTGAAAAGCAGCTGGGCACGCGTAAGATATCCGAATTGCGCGGATTGGCGCACAAAGCGCCCGTTTTAACCATCATGCTGGTGGTGATAGCACTGGCAAATATCGCCTTGCCGCTTACCAATGCTTTTATTGGTGAGTTTATGATGTTTGGCGGTTTATTTAAGTTTAATATGTGGTGTGCCGCCGTAGCGGGTGTAAGTATTATATTGGCTGCAGTATATACTTTGAATATGGTGCAAAAGGTATTCTATGGCGAGGCGAATGCGCTAACTGCAACTGCCAGGGAAATTTCCCTGAATGAAAAGATTATTCTGAGTGTTATAGTGATGACCATATTTATGTCGGGTATTTACCCACAGCCATTTTTTGAATTGACAAAAGATACGGTAGCGGCAATTATCACAAAGTTTAAATAATAGTGATCTTAAATTCGTTCCGCCCAAGGCGGGACAGGGTGAAAATATGAATGCAATTATATTAACAGCGGCCTGGGGTATTATCATGATGTTTGGAGGTGTATTCTTCAAAACAAAGGCTAGGCCTAAATACTGGGCTGTGGCCGGGCTGTTTTTGATCTTCATCGCTAACTTTCTTGAATTGAGGTCCGGTGAACCATTCTTTGCAATTGATGTAAAGCATATGTTGTCATTCAATAGCTTTAATTTAACCTTCATTTCGGTTGCATTGGGCTGTACCCTGTTGTTCTTTTTGCTGAGTGGCAGGGATATTGAGAGAGTGGGGGCGAATGTATCGGAATATTTTGCACTGATATTTTTTGTTTTATGCGGGGTTTGCCTGGCTGCAACTTTTAATACACTGCTGATTTTATTCCTGGGTATCGAAATAATGTCTATACCGCTTTATGTATTAACAGGTAGTGATAAACGCAATTTAAAGAGCAATGAAGCTTCCCTGAAATATTTCCTGATGGGCGTTTTTTCAACCGGTATTATGCTTATGGGAATTGCATTTATATACGGCGGTAATAGCGAAGGGTCTTTTTTTATCAATAACATCAATTTAGGTGAGGGGAGAATGCCGGTAATGATCGCAATCGGATTGGTATTTCTGATGATCGCCATGTCATTTAAAGTATCCGCCGCCCCTTTTCATTTCTGGACTCCGGATGTATATGACGGATCTCCCACCGTTTTTACTTCTTTTATGGCAACAATCGTCAAGATTGCCGGGTTCATTGCATTTATTCGCCTATTTGAAAACTCCTTTGGCAAAATACAAAACCAGTGGCAAATGCTGATTGCTATCATTACCGCTGCCACCTTATTTATTGGAAACCTGACTGCCGTATTCCAGCAGAGTGTAAAACGTATGTTGGCCTATTCGAGTATTGCCCAGGCTGGTTTTATGTTGCTGGCCATTTTTGCCCTCAATGATACTGCCAAAGAAGGTTTGATTTTATACGCTGCTGCTTATAGCCTGGCAACCATCGGTTTATTCGCGATATTAATTAAATTATATGACTATACTATTGATGGCTTTAACGGATTAGGAAAACAACAACCAGTTTTAGCGGTTACCGCAACCATATTTTTGTTGTCGTTAACCGGTATTCCACTTACAGCCGGTTTTCAAAGTAAATTATTTATGCTGATGGCGGCGCTAAGGGATGGTCACCAGCACTGGCTGGTTTTGTTTGCAGTATTATGCGCGGCAATCAGTGCCTATTATTATTTTAAGATCATACAGGCCATGTTCTTTAAAGAAGAAGGGCAGAATATAAGGGACCATGGCTCAATTGCGGCCGGAGCAGATATTAGTCCGGCATTTAAATTACTACTTATTATTACTGCCATTTTGATCATTGTATTGGGCCTGTTCCCTACGCTTATTACCGATTGGTTGCATTATATACCCTGACAGCGCGTTACTGCTGTTGGTGTTTCCCGGAATATACATTCACGCGGATGAATTCATGAAAAGTTGGCAATGTCAATGTTGCTTATCCTTTCCTATATTATTAATTATCGCATTAGGTATAAAATTCGCAAACCTAATCTGATAATAGGTTAGGTTTCATTTTTTTTTTCTTGATAAAAAAAAAGGAAACAAAAAAAATCAAGGCTGCGAATAAAAAGGCTGAAAATTTCAACATGATCC
>JBDTWP010000186.1:0-12332 GCA_040006615.1 Ferruginibacter sp. | reverse complement strand
GGGATATAATTCTGATAGTATGCGATACCAGTTGCGTCGCACAATGATTTCCGAAGGTTCTGCCATATTGGAAGTGTACAGCCTGGGGGCAATTTTTTTTATAAGCCCTTCCTTTTCCAGTTTGCCTATCTCTTTCGATTTATCTTTTGAGCCGACTATGATTTCCTGTAATCTTAATGCTGCCATTTTTTCCTTTTAATTAGTAGTTGTTGAGATTTTTAGCAATAATTTCCTATTAAAATACATTTATTACTATTTATCTCCTGCTAATTCCCTTGCAATTTACCTATTATTATTAGTACTTAGAAATATTTCCCTAGTAAAACGACATAATAAGTCATTTTTACCTATTAAAAAAATTGGAACACACGGAAAATCTCCTTTTTAAGGTCCAACAAAGGATAAGAAATTTTAAATGCGGCAAACAATTAATTGCTCGCATTTGAAGCCTAAGGATAAAAAGTATAATGGTTTGAATGTCATGGTTTAAAAAAACTGCCAAATTCGATTATAAACTATGGAAGATATTACAAGTAATGAATCAGTGCCAATTTTTTACCAAAGATTCAAGTAGGGTATTGCCATTATGACATTAAAACAATATTAAAAAACCTATTATTTTTTTGGCACCTTCCTTGACGATTACATAAAAAATATTTTAATATGGGAACAAAACTACTGCGGTACCAAGTAAAAAATTTCAGGTCCATTGAGGAAAGCGATTGGATAGATGCTGCTGACAATACCTGTCTTGTTGGTACAAATGAAGCCGGCAAAACAAACTTATTGCTTGCGTTATGGAAATTGAATCCTGCTAATAATGAACCAATAAGACCACTTGCAGATTTTCCACGTAACCTGTATAGCCAGTATAAGGCTGACCATCATGAAAATGATGTTTTTATCCGAGCGGAATTTGAATTGGAACAGGCGGTCAGGAATAAGATTGCCCGGGATTGCGGCTGCGACGCAGAACAGGTGAAAGTTGTTTTGGTAGAAAGGCAGTACAACGGTGAATATATTATTACACTGCCATACACACAGATTGAAACCTATTCGGAAAGCAAGTTAGCAAGGATAATTGATGAATTCAAAAATACGCTTGAGGGATCGGATGCTTTTCTTAAGGAAAGTGAGGAATTGAAAGGGAGAATAAACACCGTTTTGAACGACCTACTTCCAAACAAGAGTATGGGACAATTGGCTAGGGAAGATATCAGTAGAATAATTGACAAGATAAACGCATTGCTGTCGAATTTTGGCAAAAAGCTAAACCTGCCTGATCTGTTCAATTCCAATTTACTAGTCGACCTGAATAAGATAGCAAATTCTTTTAATGGGGAAGCTATTCAAACTACACCTGCAATAAAAGAATTTATCTTGAAGAACCTACCCAAATTTGTTTACTATTCCGACTACGGAAATTTAGATAGTGAGATATATCTGCCACGTGTAATTGAAGACCTGCAAAGGGAGGATTTGACCGAAACGGCAAGGGCGAAAGCGAGGACGCTGGATGTCCTGTTTAAGTATGTTAAGCTTTCTGCAGCCGAAATTTACGAATTGGGCAATGACCGCAAAAGGCTGATAAAAACATTGGATGCTAATAAAAGAGAGATCAGTTCGGTTGAAGAAAATTTATCGGCAGAAGAAGTGGCTGAATGGGCGGAAAAGAAAAAGGAAAGGGGTGTTTTGCTGCGCTCGGCGGCCGGTGAATTGACGAAGAGCTTTAAGAAATGGTGGCAGCAAGGCAATTATATTTTTTCCTTTGAGGCCGACGGCAGCCATTTTAGGATAAATGTTTCTGATGAGCTGAGGCCTGAATCCATCGAGCTCGAAGGCAGGAGTAGAGGCTTGCAATGGTTCTTCAGTTTTTTCCTGGTATTCCTGGTGGAAACCAAACAAGGGCACGCCAATGCAATATTATTGCTTGATGAACCTGGTTTATCTCTTCACCCGTTGGCTCAATATGACCTAGCGAACTTTTTCAGGAAACTATCGGAAGATAACCAGTTGATCTATACTTCGAATTCTCCTTTCCTTGTTGATATGGATAACCTTGCGAATGTAAAGGCAGTGTATGTTGATAAGTCTACCGGCCGTACAAAGGTTTCTTCAAATTTAAGGTATGATGAGGCAGATGCTGCAAAATCAATTTACCCGGTTCACGCGGCACTAGGCCTAACAGTATCGGATACATTATTGCTAGGTTGTATACCGGTTTTGGTCGAAGGACCAAGCGACCAGATATATCTTACAATGATCAAAAGGTATTTGAACAGTAAGGGAAAATTGCTGAATAACCGTGAACTGGTATTTATTCCGGTTGGGGGTGTGAGGGGAATGGCACCTGTAACAAAACTAGTAATGTCCCGTGATAATGACCTGCCTTATGTATTGCTAGATTCTGATAAGGCAGGCAAGGAATATGTGAAGCAATTACTTACCGGAATGTATAGGGAGCAAAAAGATAAAGTGCTTGAAGTGTCGACCTTCCTTGATGATAAGGAGTTTGAAATTGAAGATTTGTTACCATCGAAAAATTTTATTGAAATCGTTGACCGTACTTTCCACAGCAAGAACTATTTTGAAGAGGCATATAATGCAGGTGATCCTATTGTAGACCAGCTAGAAAAATGGGCTAAAGCCAACAATGTGGCATTGGAAAAAAATGGCTGGAAAGTAGACCTGTCACGTGTAATGATCAATCAGTTTGACCGCGTAATGAAGGATGTACCTACTGATCTTGAAAAGAGGTGGGATGAACTTTTTCAATCCTTGTTAAAATAATGATGATGATATGGCTGCCAAAAAATGGGCAGCCATTTTTTGGGAATGTTTTTAAACCAAATTTTTACATGGGTAATTTTTATCAAGTTGAAATTGAATTTGTCCGCAGGACACTAAATCTGGTTAGCCAGTATAAGCAGTTGAAAGAGTTATATGATTTTGAGGAGCAGTACAATTATACACTTTGATTAACTGCCTGCTGGATTTGATAATATTGCCAAAAGAAAAATCTTTGTCCTACATTCCAAAACAGCGGATGGAATTAGTTCGCTCATTGTAACAATGGGGTATCGAAAAGTCAACCTTTTATAGTTGGCATAAGAACTTCTGTGGAACTTTTCGAAAGGCTGCGTAATGCAGTGGCACATTTCGATATTCGTTATATTTCAGATACCCTGCGAACACCTGATTGACGAGATTGAATTTCGCGATGAAGAAGCGGATATGGTTGTAGCAACTTTTCATGCCGGAGAATTCCTCGACTTTATCAGGTTTTATGCAACCCACCCCGTTAGATAATCTCGAAAGAAACATCTGATCTTTTGAATTTGAATACCTCAAGTCAGTCACCTGTAGCATAATGAATTTACAATAGAAAAAGTTCCTTGTGTAAAGTAATTTTCTATTCTCATTTTGAATTTTTATTATAAGCACTGTCCATTAATCGTTTAATATTTTTACCTGTCTGAAAGTACAGATAATTCCAGGCTTTTTTTATTTTGTCTTTTTCTAAATTCTGAAGCTTTATTTCCTTTTGATTATCGCTCCAATGGATACTTAATTTATAGACATTAGTAATAAATAACATAATCGTCAGCCACAGCAACCAACGGCCAAAAACTATTTTATAAAACAACTTAGCATCCTGTTCGGGGAATAGCAGGATTTGAAATTTTCGGGTTACCACTTTGTGCTCACTATTCGTTGTTAATTGCATATCCGAAATAACTTTCTTGAAAATTTCTTCAAAGGATTTAGTGCTTACAGGCGGTGCAATAATTTTAAGATTTTCCAGCTTTTCGTTAAAACTGTTAACTTTTATTATTAACCCGCTAATTGCTGCAGCCTGGTCAAGATTAATTTTACCAGTTTTCTGCTGTTCTTCCAGTATTTCTTTGAGTACAATTTCAAGCGTTTCTCTTTCTTGCTCCGCAATTTTTTTAACTCCTTCCATCAGATTCATTTTTTAATTTTATAAATAATATTAGTGATGAGGTCTTTGTCGTTTTTTCTTTCTTCTTTTTTTAAGTAATTCAGGACTCAGATGATCAGAAATTTTCTCCGGTTCAATTAAGGGAAAGATTAAAACGGTTGCTTTCTTTTGCAGGTCAATAACAGGAGACTGATTTTGTTTTTTTAATACTCTTTGTTGAGATAACGAAGGAGAAACTTTGCCCGCATCCCTTTCCTGCTTTTGAGATTCTTCTTGTTGAAAATTTTCGTGTGTATGTATGTTCTCTGGACTTTGCTTAAGCGCTAATATTTTTTCAATTTTCATTAAAGAGAAACCGACCACACTGCCTTTTATTTTTACTTTTTTATCGTCAATAAAAGAGATGCCCCGGCCTTTTAAAACCTGGTAGCCCAGCATCTTCATTTTTTGTTCAAATTGCTGGTAATTGTTCGCCTGTTGTAAAGTCTTTTGGATATTATTTTTCAGTTGTTCTTTCCGGACATCTTGCCTTGGAATTTGTCGCTGATCTTTAGGTAAAAACTTTCTTGGACTGAGGACTTGTGTCAGGTTAAATTTCAGTTCCATTTTACGACAATAAGCAGCAATTTGTTGAAAGTTGTTACTATCACTAACTGTTCGTTTATCAAAGCCAATTCTGTTAGCGACAATATGCAAATGTTGATGGCTGGTATCTTTGTGATGAATGGCTACGTACTGGTTATTTTCAAACCCCATATCCTTTGCACAATCCTGGCACATTTCCATCAGTTTTTCTTTAGTCAATTCCTCTCCCGGCGCAAGGCTAAGTGTTATATGTAAAACAGGTTTTGAAAGTTTGGAATTCAGCTGTCTTACTTCATTAAATTGCTGTACCAATTCTTTTTGGTTTCCATAGCATTGATTAAAGAGTAAAACCTCTGCTCTGCCTTTCATTACCTGCTCTTTTTTGGCGTCTTGTAGCTTATCATTCAGGCAATACAATAAACATCCTTTAAAGGATTTTCCTATTGTTATTTTTCCAATCATTTCAAGTAATTTTTTATTGCTTCAGCAAGCCTTTTTAAATCCCTGGATTGCACTTCTAAACCGGCTCTTTCCAGTGCATCCAACTGTTCAATTCCGTTCCTTTGTTTGGCGATTTGGTTGAGGTTTGCAGCCAGGTGATTTAGTGTTCCGGTAAGCCGCAAAACTTCTTGTGGGAGTGCTTTTATTTTACTGACAGCTTGTCCCTTCAATCCGGACTCTCTTAAATATTCTGATACCGTTAACCCTATTTTTATTGCCTTCTCTTGTAGCAAAGTTTTTTCAATGAGGGAACATTTTACTCCTATGAAATGGTTTTGTTTGACCTCCTTTGAAGGCCGTCCACCTTTATTTTTTATCCTCACTGCTACTGTTTCCATCTCTCACAATTTTCAATGTCTGCTACAATACTTTTTGAATCCCGACCCCAAGTCGGGATGAGAAAAGCCAGCGTTTCGGTTTAACCGAAACATAGCTGGCTACTGAAATTTAAAAGTGTCTTCCCATTCGATGGCTCTGTTTATGTCGTGGTTCCTGTTGTTTAATCAGATATTCGTTTAAGTCTTTATATTTTTTATAGGTGTGGCTTTGGTCTATATATTTTTTTGACCATTGCAATGCCTGCTGAGTAAATTTTTCTCCTGCTGAATCTCTGTCTAAAAAAAGATGAATCTGTTGATGTTGTTCCATTCTATCCCTTTCCTTTTGAAAGAATGATAAAGAATTGAGGATAAGAAAATTTGTCAGTCGCCCTGAGTCATTTTTATTTATTTCCAGGTAGGTTAAAAAATTAAAAAAACCTTCAAAGACATTTAATTGTTCTTTATTATGGTCAAGAAAAGTTACGTCTTTAGGAGAACTGCTACCTTTGAAATCGGCACTTCTTAATTCGTATCCTCCGGCATTATTTTGAAAGCCAATTACGGTTCTGGTTTTGCCGTATAAAAGGAAGTCAATTTCTTTACAAAATTTATTTGCGATGTATAAAGGAATACTCCTACTCTCCAGATATTTTATCAATGATATTTCCACCAGTGGTTTTACCGAAAGCAGGATGATTTTACCTTCATTTGAAATCTCTTTTTTTTCACCAGCAAGGGAAAAAACAGAAGCTGGTAAATTATAGGCAGAAGAGCGCTGGTGAAAAAAAGAAATGGAGGTATGTTGATATTCCAACAAATGCTGCAACAGATCGCTCACTGTGCAGTTAAAATAAATTATTCCGAAATCAATAAGATTACCACCTTTCCCAATACCGTGATCATACCATACATTCCTGGTTCGATTCACTTTAAACGATGGCGTCTTTTCACTCCGTAAAGGAGATAGATACCAATAATCGTTATTTCTAATTTTTTGCGGTCGGTGCCCTAATGCGGATAAGTAATCCACTAAATCAATTTGTTTAGCCTCTGCACTCATTAGCTTCTTCATACACTTCGATTTTCTCTTTCACAACTAATATCTCACCATTACAAATCAAAAGTTTATTTCATTACAATCCGGGTCTTTTGCAGCGCTTTCTTTTTGGGGTATCATTCGGGATGGGGTTTACCTTTTTTGGAAGTAGTGTTTTTGCTTGATCAGGTTTAAAAATATGACTGGTATTTGCAACCGCTGCTTTAAGCCTGTTTTCCATCTCTTTCAAAGAAATTTCGCTGCCTAAAAAATTTATTTTTTCCTTTTTATTGAAATCATCAAAATAGAGTAATGCATTATGTGCCATCTGTACATTTACATCTGGATATTTTTGGACAAACCCTTCAGTGATTTTTTGTAGAGGCAGTTGCTCAAGTAGAAAATGCATATCCACAAAATCTTTTAACCGAGTTCCGCTATGTAAGATGGCCTTTAGTTTCATGGCACCTATATCCTGAAGAGATAGCATCCTTATACCATCCACTTTTTCGATCTTGTTTAATATAGGATATTGATGGGCAAGTATATCGACCTTGATTCCATTAATAAAACAGAAAATACCATTTTTCAGGGTCTTAATATTTTCTGCTTTATAGCTTTGAGCTAAATGGCGGCTGATTTCGTGAGCATCAAAATCCCGGTCAGTAAAAAGGTCGATATCTACTGACATGCGGTACCCTAATTTTAGTGAAAGTGTAGTACCACCGACCAGGTTGAAGGAATCCAATTCTTTATCACTCATTAGTTCTTTAATCAGAACCAATGTCCCGGCCTCGACAGTTTGCGTGCATAACATAATAATTCCTCCTTGCGTAGTGGAAAATAAGCACATACTTCTTCAATGGCATAGTCAGCGAGAAATTTAATTTCTTTTTTGAGAGCATGAATAACTTTGGCCTCACCGTAAAACCGGATCATTTCAGTCCATTCTTCTGGAGTCCCCCTTTCAATAACCCTTGCTATAACTGTAAGGTATTCGGCTCTCCATTCTATGTCATCATACCTGAACTCCCAGAACAAACGTCTAGGTAAAGCAGGCTTATCTTGTATGGATACTCTTCTTCCCATTATTTAAAGTTACAAAATCTATTTTTAGGTCTATAATTTGAATTGAGTGCATAGCATTTTAAGCCACAATATCTGCCAGCCGCTTTAAATCCATAATAAATAAGTTCGAAAATTGTTCCGCCGGGACCACAATAGAAGCAATTAAGTAGTTGAAAATCAATTTATTATTTTTATTAGGTAAAACATAGTAAAAAAATGGTATCTAATTATTGAAGTTTAGGTCTATATTTAAGTCTGCTTCACAAATTACTTCGCATCTCCCTCATTCCATTACCTTTAATGTATTTGTTAAGGTTTTAACAGACCTAAAATAGACTGAGTTATGCGACAACCGCTTCTTATTCAAAAAAGTTTGCTTTTCTGTTTGATGGAAGAAAGGAGTTCTGTACATTGTCTTATTAAAATATGCAAAAACTCAAAAACTCCAATTCGCCGGCAAAACTTTTAAATCTAAATTCATGTTATGAATCTACTTATAACTTCCATATTTATTATTGGATATGCTGCGATAGCATTTGAACATCCAATGAGGATCAATAAAACTGCAAGTGCCTTGCTTACGGGGGTATTGTGTTGGGCTGTTTATATAATGTACAGCACAGACACCATTATTGTTTCCGAACAGCTCTACAAACATTTTGGCGAAATATCAGGGATATTATTTTTTTTATTGGGAGCTATGACCATCGTTGAGCTCATAGATGCACATGATGGGTTTGATGTAATCACGAGCAGGATTACAACCAATGATCAACGTAAATTACTTTGGATAATTAGCATAGTAACTTTTTTTCTTTCTTCTGTTCTCGACAATCTCACCACCACCATTGTAATGGTTTCCCTGTTAAGGAAATTAGTCAAAGATAAAGAAACGAGAATGTTTTTTGTGGGCATGGTAGTATTAGCTGCCAATGCCGGCGGCGCCTGGACGCCTATAGGCGATGTGACTACTACCATGTTATGGATAGGTGGACAAATTACCACCGGCAATATTATGCTTCATTTAATTTTACCCAGTTTAATGTGTCTTTTCGTTCCCCTTGGCATACTTTCTTTTTCAATGAGGGGAAAAATTGAAAGCCCCGAGAATATTGAAAATAATCAAACAGATAAAACAACCCCTTTTGAACGAAACTTAGTATTTGGATTGGGAATAGGCGCCCTGATATTTGTGCCTGTTTTTAAAACAATTACCCATCTACCTCCTTTTATGGGAATGTTATTCGGGCTTGGTATCCTCTGGATCGCCACAGAAGTCATTCATAAGAATAAGAATGATGCTGATAAGGATGTGTACTCTGTTGTACAGGCTTTACGAAAGGCAGATGTGCCAAGTGTTTTATTTTTTCTCGGTATCCTGGTGGCAATTTCTGCACTTGAGTCAACGCACCAGTTAGCTAACCTTGCACTTTACATGGAAAAAAATGTCGGTAACCTCAATATTATTGTAATTGCTATAGGGCTCATATCCTCAATTATTGATAATGTTCCCCTTGTCGCAGCCGGAATGGGTATGTATGATATGACTACCTATCCAACGGATCATTATTTCTGGTCTTTCCTGGCGTATTGTGCAGGAACGGGAGGTAGTTGTTTGATCATCGGGTCTGCAGCTGGTGTTGCTGCCATGGGAATGGAAAAAATAGATTTTCTTTGGTACCTGAAAAAGATAAGCCTACTAGCTTTACTAGGTTACCTTGGAGGGGCAGTTACTTTCATATTGCAGCATTATATAACAAATTTTTAAGTACGGGGCATTTGTGCTACTATCAGGCTGTCTGACCTGGCATACAGACAGGCTTCCCGGACGTCCCTATCTCCCTGAGGAGGTCAGGCAGGGCACACCTGGCCATTTGTTTCGCTATTGAGTAAAAATGCAGGTCGCCATACAATAAAGTATTTTGGAATGCATCCAGGTATATCGGGAAATTGCCTTTATTTATAATTCCGTAATTTTACATATGAAAATTATTTTACTTTCTATCGTTCTTTTGGCCCTTGCCATTGCCGGCATAGCTATTAAAATTTTAGTGAAAAAGAATGGTAAATTTTCCGGCACCTGTAGTAGCAATAATCCCTTATTGCAAAACGGGGGTGGGGCATGTGGTATCTGCGGAGCAAGGCCGGAAGAGAAATGCAAATCTTAATGAACTTCCTTATCAATTTTTTTCAAATTTTCAGATGCCTGGGTTTTCCAACTGCCATTCTCATCAAATATGAAATAAACTTGCAGATTTAAGTCTTTACTATCTGCTAAAATTCTTTTGATCTTTCTAATCCCATCACTATAAACACTGTTGAGCCTTGCGGTTCGCCGGCAATCTTCATTAAGTTTTTGTTTTCGGTATTGCATCCGGTAAAAAAGATATTAAGCGATACAACAATTGTGAACAGGGATTTCATCATTACACGGGCTTATCCTCCAAAATCATCAAAGGCAATATTATCAGGCGGCACACCTAAATCGTCAAGCATTTTAAACACAGCAACGTTCATCATCGGCGGGCCGCAAAGATAATATTCAAGGTCTTCCGGTGCGGGATGATGTTTCAGATAATTTTCATAAAGAACATTATGAATAAAACCAGTATATCCTGTCCAGTTATCTTCGGGTAGCGGTTCGGAGAGTGCAACGTTATATTGAAAATTTGGAAACTCTTTTTCTATATCCCTGAAAAGATCTGTATAAAAAACTTCCCTTGATGATCTTCCCCCATACCAGAAAGTTATTTTCCTGTCTCTTTCGTTCTTTGTATGAAAAAGGTGGAACAGGTGCGAACGAAGCGGAGCCATACCGGCACCTCCGCCAATATAAACCATTTCTTTTTTTGTGGGTTTAATATGAAATTCTCCAAAAGGTCCGGCAATATTTACTTTATCTCCGGGTTTAAGTGAAAAAATATATGAAGAACAAATTCCTGGATTCACTTCAATAAACTTTCCTGATTTCCTGTCAAACGGTGGAGTAGCAAGGCGAATATTGAGCATGATGATATTGCCTTCGGCGGGATGATTAGCCATTGAATAAGCACGGAATATAGGTTCCGGGTTTTTCATTTTCAAATCCCAGATGTAAAACTTATCGTAATCATCATGAAAATTTTTGTCAATTTTAAACAGATCTTTTTTAAAATCAATTTCACAAACCGGTACGTCAAATTGAATATACGAGCCCGATTCAAATTCGAGGAATTCACCTTCGGGTAATTTAACCACCAATTCCTTAATATAGGTAGCTACATTATTATTTGAAACTACTTCACATTCCCACTTTTGTATGCCAAAAATTTCTTCCGGAATTTGAATTTCCATATCCTGTTTCACTTTTACCTGGCAACCCAAACGCCAGTTGGCTTGCAGTTGTTTTCTTGAAAAGTAGGGGGCTTCGGTAGTTAATAATTCTCCGCCACCCGACATTACCTGGCATTTGCACATGGCACATGTTCCGCCACCACCGCATGCTGAGGGTAAAAATATTTTTTTATTGGATAAAGTAGTAAGCAGACTGGAACCGGCTTCAGTTTCAATTTGTTTCTGGCCATTTATTGTTATTTTAACCAGGCCTGAGGGCATAAGCTTCGACTTGGCAAACAGGATTATATATACCAGAAGTAAATTGAAAGCAAAGAAAATGACTACGCTCGAAACAACCGTTGTAATATCAAAAGCTAATAATATCATGAAGTATATCCAGGTTTAAAAATTATAATGTTATTCCCATAAAACTCATAAATGCGATAGCCATTAGTCCTGTTATTATAAATGTGATTCCCAATCCTCTCAGCGGGGCAGGTACATTAGAATAGCGGATCTTTTCCCGAATTGCGGAAAGGGCAACAATCGCCATACACCATCCAACACCCGAACCAAAACCAAAAACAGTGGCTTCTCCCAACGTAGCATATTCTCTTTCCTGCATAAATAAAGCGCCACCAAGGATGGAACAGTTTACAGCAATCAGCGGTAAAAAAATACCCAGGGTTGCATATAATGCCGGTGCATATTTTTCAACAACCATTTCCACTAACTGAACAATAGAAGCGATGATTGCGATGTACATCATAAAACTCAGAAAGCTGAGATCTACCGTGGCAAAGTCTGATGACAACCAATGCAGCGCACCTGCTTTCAATACATAATTTTCTAAAAGATAACAAGCAGGAACTGAAACAGCCAAAACAAATATTACTGCCAAACCAAGTCCCATAGCACTTTTAACTGTTTTTGAAATGGCCAGGTAAGAACACATCCCAAGGAAATAGGCAAATATCATGTTCTCAATAAAAACTGATTTAATAAAAATATTTACGTGTTCCATATTATGTATTTTATTTGGGTTCTATTAATTTTCTGTTCCTGCTTCTTTGAATCCATATAATAATCCCAACAATGATCAACGCCATGGGAGGCATAATGATCAGGCCATTATTAAAATAACCCATTTCATAAAATGAATGGGGAATTATTTGAAATCCCAATATTTTTCCGGAACCGAATAATTCTCTTATTATTGATACTGTAACCAATATGAGGCAATAACCCAACCCATTACCAATTCCATCCAAAAATGAAGGCCATGGTTTATTCCCCATTGCAAATGCTTCCAAACGCCCCATTAATATACAATTAGTTATAATTAATCCAACAAATACCGATAACTGTTTGCTTACATCATACACAAAAGCTTTTAGCACCTGGTCTACCAAAATCACCATTGCGGCAACGATTGTCAATTGAACGATGATTCTAATCCTGTTAGGAATTATATTTCTAATAAATGAAATTACCAGGTTTGAAAATGCGCAAACTACCATTACTGCTAAACCCATCACGATTGAAGGTTTCACCTGAACAGTAA
>JBDTWP010000185.1:0-12600 GCA_040006615.1 Ferruginibacter sp. | reverse complement strand
CTTACGGCTCTAAAGAATTGTAGGCAAAATCCTTAAGTTGACGGATATGGTGGGGACGCCGACCGGGGATCTGCCGTGGTTGGTGTCCTCACTAACCACCTATTGCCGCGACAATTATATATACACCCTCCATAATATTGACAACCAATGAATAGTATTTTGGCTTTTCTGCAACAATACTGTCGGGCAAGTCTCACTCGAACCTGAGTTGGACGAGGCCCGGTCGGAATTGAATTGCCACAGGCTTTAGCCTGTGGATTATGAAAAATGCAGTAAACTACAGCTTTAGCCGAATTGGATTTAAGCATATTCCTGGTTGGTTTGGGCTAAAGCCAAAAATGAATAAATTTGTTCCTCCAGCTAAAGCTGGAGGCAATTTATGAAACCACTTCCAGCCAATGCGGTGTATACTGCTTTGTTGTTCCCCGGAGCAGGATGAATTTGAAATGCACCTCATTTCGACCCACCGGCTATCCCAAAAAAAGTTATTTTTGAAATAGAAACATCAAAATCTAAGTATTTCCAATACGATTGCAAATGATATCTCCTTTTAACAAACTCATCTATTTTAATGAATTTTCTGCCACACCAAAGTATCAACAACTTGCCAATTGCATTATAAAAGCAATTGAAACAAATAAGTTGCAATTGGATGATGTGCTTCCTTCTATTAATGAATTAAGTTTTGAATTTGAGATATCAAGAGATACTGCGGAAAAAGGATATAAGTATCTGAAAAAAAGGGGAATTATTGGTTCCGTGCCGGGAAAAGGATATTTTATAAAAAGCAACAATATAGAAAGTAAAGTTAAGGTGTTTTTATTGTTCAATAAACTGAGTGCACACAAAAAAATTATTTACGATTCATTTGTAAGCACACTGGGAGATGCAGCCACCATTGACTTTTATATTTACAATAATAATTTTTCATTGTTTAAAAAATTATTACTAAGCGCAAAAGAAGATTATGATTATTTTGTAATCATTGCCCATTTTATGGAGGGAGGAGAACATGCAGATAAAATAATCAATACGATTCCCAGGGACAAACTCATATTACTTGATAAACTGGTTCCGGGAGTTACGGGTAATTATGGCGCCATTTATGAAAATTTTGAAAATGATATTTATAATGCATTGGAGGAAGCACTTCCGTATTTAAGTAAGTATAGTAGCCTAAACATCATTCTTCCGGAATATACATATCATCCGATCGAAATCACCACCGGCTTTTGTAAGTTTTGCCAGGAATATGCGTTCAATTACAAAATATTGCATAATATAGGGAAAGAAACGATCACCATGGGCGAAGTTTATATCAGCGTGATGGAGGATGACCTGGTAACCCTGATAGAAAAAATAGTGGATAAAAATTTTGAGGTAGGTAAAGAGGTAGGTGTTATCTCTTACAATGAAACTCCTATTAAAAAAATAATACTGAATGGCATTACCACTATCTCAACTGATTTTAAAATGATGGGAGAAAAAGCTGCCGAATTGATTCTTTCCAAATCTACAGAACAAATTGAGGCAAGATTTTATTTAACAATCAGGCGTTCGCTATAATGTATGGGGCTCTTATTTTCCTTCAAATTCAAATACCGGCAATCTTTCAATAGGGACCTCCATTTCTAAAACGACCGGTCCATCTATGCGCTTTCCGTCATCAGCTATCCATCGTCCATCCGGAAAACTAACTTTCCGTTTATTGCCTTTTTCTACCATTGGGGCTACCATATATTTTTCTCCTAACATAAATTGATCCTTCACCATTTCAAACCCCTTATTTGGAAATACATATTCGAGGCTTCTAACAATTGGTTCACCACTGATAGCGGATTCCTTTGCCAGTTGAATAATATAAGGAGTAAACTTCATCCTTGTATCAACTGCTTTCTTCACTGCAATTAAATATTCTTTATCCAGCACCCGCCATGGTGCTACTGAAAATTGCATCATCGGCATAACGGCGCTTATTTGCGCGGAGCGAACAACCAGTTCCTGGTCCAATTTATCGCGTCCTATAAAAGACCCAAATTCTCCTCCCCCAATCATGTCAGGGCAGGTAAACTGGTACCCCAATAGCCCGGCAATTATGATATGAGGAATTAATTTCTGAACGTCTTCCCATTTGTGTTCCTTATCGCGAAGCCTTTGAACAAGTGGCTGCCCTCCCCTTTTCCACATTGCCCGGTATTCATTCAGGGGGTACATGGTCCCAAATATGCCCCATGATTCGCATTGTTCATTTGGTGTCACTTTTTTATAAGACAACATAGTTGGTGGATAATATTCCATGTCACCTCCATCAAATTTGAAACCATTTATCCCATACCCGGAAACCATCGAATCCAGTTGAGCAGCGTACCAGGCTATTGCTCCGGGATTAGTAAAATCCATTACCGCGCTGTATCCGTTCCACCAATTTATAATTGCCGGTTTTTCCGCTTTCTTCCAGTCAGCATTCTTATTATTTCCATTATCGAATAATAACAGCTTTTTACGGAGCAAGTCACGAAATACTTCCGTGTCAGGAGAAATAAAAGGACTGACCCATAACATTACTTTGAATCCCATACGATGCAGCTCCTCCACCATACTGCGGGCATTGGAAAAACGGTCTTTGCGGAAACTAAACTTTCCATAATAATCGGCCCAATTATCATCAATCATCAGCACGCCAGGGGGAAATCCATTATCAATAATACTATGGGCATATTTTAGAACATCTTCCTGGTTCTGATTATAAACCAGTTCGATCCAGGTATTATATTGAGGCCGCGAAAACAATAAAGTATCTGGATATTTGCCATTGGCGGGAAAAAATTGTTTACTCGCGGCTTTAAAGGCTTGTGCTAATGAATGCCCATTGCTATCGATTATCACTTTTCCCTTTGCTTTAGAAATAATCAGCTGGTCGTTTTCGAATGTAAACTGAAATGGCTCCCCGCTCCAAATGAATCTCCCTTTTGAAGACAATAGCAATGGCGCGGTTTGATTGCCTTTATTATCTCCGTAAAGATCCAGGCTATAGCCATTCCGGAAAGGCATTTGATGGCCTTCATTCACTGCCCCTCCAAACCATTTCTCACCCTTCCGAAAAAGGATCTTTTGCACACCGGCTCCGGATTTAACCTGGGCATCAGTTATCTTGTTTATCAATAAAATAAAACCCGCTAAGATTAGCAGTACCTTCCTGTTAACCTGCTTTGGTGAATTAATACAATATTTCATAAAATTATTGCAACAGATTATTTTAAATTTCCCGGGTCGTGTCATTCATGACCGTTTTCGGCGCCTCCTCTTTAATGTGTGAACTATTCATTTTAATATTGTGGTGATAATTGCAAAAATAGAAAAAGTTTTTTGTATAACGCTGAAGGATGTGGTGGATGCGGGATACCGGATGCTGATGCCAGGAATATGCTGATTGGCCCGCGGGGTTTTTACGTATTAGCACAACCGTCCGTTTGCGCGGGAAAGGATTATTATTAAGCAAAAAATTATGTCGTATTTTACACTTAAAAATAAAGCAAAATGAGCAATCCAAGTTCCCTGTTTAATGATCCTTTAGTTGACAGGAGAAAATTTATTATCAATACAATACAATCAGCCGGCTTATTATTTGCTATGCCGGTAATAAGCAAGGCCACAGACTTAAAATTAACAAGCGAAACCCATACCGTAGGGCAGGTAATCGACCTTTTTATAAAGGAAGTGCCAGGTGGTATTTTATCCAAAACAGTGGATACCCTGAAAGCCGGCAACAGGGATACAAAGGTAACCGGAATTGTCACCACCATGTTTGCGACCGTTGAAGTGATCCGGAAGGCCATTAACCTCGGAGCCAATTTTATCATTGCCCATGAACCTACCTTTTACAATCATACCGACGATACTAGCTGGCTCCAAAATGATGCAGTTTATTTATACAAGGCCGGCCTCTTAAAACAACACAATATAGCTGTGTGGCGCAACCATGATTATATACATAGCCTGGTGCCGGATGGAGTTACCATGGGTGTATTGGACAGGCTGGAATGGCAAAAATACGCTGACCATGATTTACCCGACATTATTGTATTGTCTCCAATTACTTTAAAAGATTTAATCGGTGATGTTAAAGAAAAATTGGGGATTGAAAAACTACGATATATAGGTGACCCCGGGCAGTGGTGCCACCGTGTATTGCTGATGCCTGGAGCTGCCGGTGGCAGAAGCCAGATAGAAGCAATCGGTAAGGCAAAACCTGATGTATTAATATGTGGCGAAATACAGGAATGGGAGACAGCCGAATACGTACGTGACGCAAGAGCCAAAGGGGATAATTTATCATTGGTGGTATTGGGGCATATTGCAAGCGAAGAACCCGGCTCGGAATTTATGCTGAAATGGCTTCGGGAAAAGATACCATCCATTAAATCTACCCACATTTCACCTGGCAATTCCTTATCCTTTCTTTAGCCGGATTAATTGTTGTGAGGACCAATAACCGATCAATAGCTTTATAATTTAAAAGGAACTGTTACTAAAGTCTTATCCCAGGCAAGTTTCATGGCCCCCTGGTTGTCTCCTTTGCTTTCAAATTGAATGGTGAAGTTTTCTACAATATCGCTTAAGGCTGTAACCTGTGCGGTAACCCTCAATACATCATTCCCGGAGTTGTAACTATAAGCACCCCAATAATCCAGATCACTATTTAAAATGATGGTCCATTCCTTTTCTCCCGGAATCGTAAAAAGCGTATAAGATCCTGCCTTTACTTTCTGCCCGGCTAACTCCACATCACTGTAAAATTTAATTTCGGTTGCCTCATTAGCTCCTGTTCTCCAAACTTTACCATAAGGCACCAGCTTGCCAAAAACTTCCCGGTTATTTTTTCCAGGTCTGCTATAGGTAACCCTGATGATTGCTCTATCTCCCTTTTTTCTGTCGTGGGCAAAATTATCGGGGTAAAAGGCCATATCCATCGGACTTTTATCTACAGCCCTGAAGTTCTGTGCAAATGTTGCACTTGAAAATAATAGGATAAAAATTGCGGTGAAAAAAATTCTGTTCATAAAAATTGTTTTTAGTATTAAATAAATTTGAGACAGTGGAGGAAGAAGAAAGAACCTGGAAAATTAGTAACAATTGGGCACCGGAGGGGGTACGGCGCCTGAGGGTTTTATCTGCGCCTGTCAACCAAATATACACTTACCTTCCTGCATAATCATTTACAGAGGTTAGTTGAATTGGAAATAGCTGAAGCGTATTTTTCATCCCAATTTCACTTCCATTCACAACTCCCAGAATTAATGCGGCAAAGGATTCACTTATTGGATCCTGGGCTCCGTCTTTTTGCGCCTTTAATACTTCTTCCGGCACAAATTGAAGCTCAAACTTTTTCCCAGTGTTTGACTCAAAAATAGTCACTACTTCCAACTGACTTAGCGCGGCAGGTCCACCCAGTTCAATGACGCTGTTCTTAGCCGCAGCATTATCCAATGCGGATACAGCAAACGCCGCTACGTCTTTAATTGCTATCCAGGAAACTCCGCTGTTTCCTTCTCCGTAAATGGTGGCTTTTGCATTAGGATAATCAAAACCCAGTATGGGACTTAGCCATACTTCCATAAAATAGGTTGGATGCAAAATAGTATATTTTAAACCACTTTCGGCAAGATGTTTTTCGACTTTTCGTTTAGCGGTTTGAAGAGGAAATTGACCCGGCATACCACAAAATGAAACATACACAAACTGACTTACGCCTGCACCTACAGCTGCGTCAATCAGGTTTATTTGCCCTTCTTCATCTACGGATTGAATCGAATCACCTTCCTGCCTTGATAAAGTGGTGGTTACGGTTGAAATAATTGCTGAGACACCATGCAAAGCATTTATTAATGAATCCTTGTTCTTCAAATCTCCTTCTATTGTTTCAACACCTGAGTCTTTTAACTGAGCTACTTTATTTGAATCTGATGTGGCACGCACCAAACCTTTGACATTTTTGTTTTTCGCTATTAATTGACGGCAAATTTCACTGCCTAAAAATCCTGTGGCACCTGCTACAAGTACTGTTGAAGAATTGTTTGAATTGCTCATTTTTTTTGTTTTAGTGATGGTTAGTTGGTCCGTTGCTGTGTTTACACTTTATTCAAATTATTTGCTGCAGTCTTCCAGGTTTGTTGTGCTTATGATTAATTAAGAAATTCAATGCCGGACCTACCCTCTTCCGGCCCGGCGTACTAAATATAAATTAAGAAGTACAAGTTAACAACAAAAAGCTAAATTGAAAAAGGCTTCGGAAAAAATAAATAACAAACAGCAATGAAATCCAGGTGATCCGGATATATCTCATTTATTAAATCAATTAGATTTTATCTTTTGCCTGGCAAATATCCGCCCGGTGGAACAAATTTAAAGTGTTAATTTTACTTTTCTCAAAAACTACTATGATAAACGTTTGCTCTAATTGTGGCAAGTATGCGGTCAAAAAAATAATTGACTTAGTGGAATCAACCGTAACATGCCCTTTTTGTTTTTTTAAGCATGAATACATTTTTAAGACATTATCTATTGTTACAGGCCCGAGCGGCGCAGGGAAGACTACAATTCATGAACAACTTACCGGGCACATTCCGGGAAACATATTATTAGAAGGCGATATTTTTTGGAGTGGCAGGACAGACGGATTTTTCGACCTGGTACTGAGAACCTGTAAAAATATTATCCAGTCTAACGTATCAGTTGTAGTATTTAATTCAGGGTTGGGAGTACCGTCAAATATCTCTAAATCCGATGAATCCGCCTATTTTCGGGGTTTTAGGTACTTGAACCTGACATGTTCGGATGAAACACTCGTAAAAAGATTAACAGGCCGGCCTGAATGGCGAAAAAGTGCAACAGAGGAAGAATTGCAAAAGCAACTACAATTTAAAAAGTGGCTTGATATAGAGCATCAATTTAACACAATCGATACCACCAGCAAGGATATAACCGAAACTTCCGAAATTGTACGAAACTGGATAATTAATAACGGGCCATAAGCAAGCCAGTTTACCAAGGCTTCAAGGGGAAAAAATGAAGCAGGAAAATAATGTGATTGAGTTGGATGAGGATACCGGCTACAACTGTAAAAAATAGTAACAAGTACCAAAGAAGGGAGTCTGGCGACTGATCAGGCAGTTCAATTTTTTATTTCAAAAATAGCAAAATCATAAAAATGTCAAAAGGAGATCATTCAAGACGCGAATTTCTGAAACAGAATTCCATTGCAGTTATCGGGGCGACGATCGCTTCGGGAATAGCACCATCCCTGTTTGCCGGTAGCTTAACGGGTGTTGACATACCTGCGATACTTGGTGGCAAAGCTGTTCGAAGTAAAGAGTGGCCGCAATGGCCTCAATGGAATCCCGAAACTGATGAGAAACGGGTATTGGAAGTGCTTCGCAGCGGTGTATGGTCGCGCAGTGATACGGTTACGGAATTCGAGAAGAAGTGGGCGGAAACTGTTGGCGCGAAACGTTGCCTGGCGGTGGTAAATGGAACAAATGCCCTGTTTGTCTCCCTGGTTCAGCATGGAATAGGAGCGGGTGATGAAGTGATCGTTCCTCCATATACCTTTATCGCAAGTGTTACGGCGATACTGTCCACCGGTGCGATGCCCATATTTGTGGATACTGATCCTGAAACCTTCCAGATTGACGTTACTAAAATTGAAGGAAAAATCACTCCGCGTACCAGGGCGATCATGCCCGTACATCTCGCCGGCCTGCCTGCCGATATGGTTCGTGTAATTGAAATTGCAAAAAAACATGATCTTATAGTGGTGGAAGATGCATGCCAGGCGCACCTGGCGGAAATAAATCATCAGAAAGTCGGAACATTGGGACATGCAGGTTGCTTTAGTTTCCAGAATTCTAAAAATTTACCCATTGGTGAAGGCGGAGCTATAGTAAGCAACAACGAAGGCTTTATCGATCGCTGTTACTCATACCATAACTTCGGCAATCCATTCGGATCAGTTGTTGGAAGTGTTAATGCAGGAACGGTTATCAAGGGAACGAAATTGCGTCTTACAGAATACCAGGCCGCGATCGGGCTGGCTCAACTGGCTCGTTTAGAGTCTCAAACGGTTACCAGGATTGAGAATGCTGTCTATTTAGTATCCCGGCTCCGGGATATCCCCGGTATTTTACCCTGCAAACTCTGTCCTAATGTGAGCAGGGCTATTTATTTCCTCTTTCCTTTCAGGTATAAAAAAGAAGAATTCCAGGGGTTGTCCAGAACAGGTTTTATTAATGCGCTGGAAGCAGAAGGAGTTCCATGTTCAAGCGGTTATTCACCCCTGAATAAGATGCCCTACCTGAATGATGCTTTTACATCCAAAAATTATAAGAAAACATATCCTTTGGAAATGCTGGATTTTGATAGTTATTTAGCTCAAAATCAATGCCCCGAAAATGACAGGTTATGCAATGAAGAGGCAGTATGGTTTACACAGAACCTGCTTCTTACCGACCAATCCGGGATGAATGATATATCCAACGCAATAGAAAAAATACATAAGAATGCAGGCAAAATCAAAAAGGCGGGTAACCAATGATATATTTGCCTTCTAATTTATTTCTTTTTCCCGTTTTTGTAGACTATTATAATGGTGAATACCACAAATTTAATACTCCCTGAATGGAAGGCCGGGCTGGCTCGAATGGCGATTCCCGCTGAGCCACCGGGATGCCCAGTCCGAATAAGTAATATTTGGTAACTGAATCAATATTCTTAATTCAAAGGTCAAAAAAATGTCAAAAAGAGATTATTCAAGGCGCGAATTTTTAAGGCGAAATTCAATTGCCGGTCTCGGCGTGGTTCTCGCTCCCGGAGTGGCTCAATCTCTGTTTGCTAATACCCTCACCGGTCGCATTAATGTTAATTCCGCATTGCACGGGGAACCCATAATTGATATTCATCAGCACACAAATTACGTTGGGCGGGGCGATGATCACTTACTCGCTCATCAAAGAGCGATGGGCATCACCACAACAATTCTCCAGCCGGCAGGTCATCCTGTGGATTATGGATCCACCTATTACGGGGTTGGCAATGGTTTGCAGGCGGAAGCAACTGGTAACGAGGAGTGCTATAATTTAGCCCGGAAGTATCCACAAGAATTTCTCTTCGGTGCTAACGAAGTGCCAGATTTGCCAGGTGCAGTCAAGGAAATTGAAAAATATTTGAAGCTGGGCGCCAGGGTTATTGGCGAATCCAAATTCGGGGTGGAATGTGACTCGCCGGAAATGCAGATGATTTACAAACTCGCAGAAAAGTACCATGTTCCTGTATTAATGCATTGGCAGCATAATATGTATAACCGTGGATATGAACGGTTTCATAAAATGCTACAAAAATATCCAGGGGTGAATTTCATCGGGCACGCACAAACCTGGTGGGCAAATATTGATAAAAATAATAAAGACCAAAACATTTTGTATCCGAAAACAAAACTAAGTCCCGGCGGGTTGACAGATCGGTTACTCAGCGATTATCCCAACCTGTTTGGCGATCTTTCAGCAGGTTCCGGTTTAAATTCGCTTACCCGGGATGAGGAGCGTACGCCGGATTTTTTGAAACGGCACCAGGATAAACTACTTTTTGGCAGTGATTGTTCAGACAAGCCCGGGATTGGCCCGGACTGTACAGGTTCGCAGATCATTGAAGCAATTCGCAGATTATCACCCTCCAAAGAAATTGAAAGGAAGTTACTTTTTGAAAATGCGAAGAAGTTATTCCGGCTGTAGGTTGAAGGCCAAACCACCCATGTGCTGGTTTTCCTGGTAATTGCAGTTAAATTGCAGGTTTCAAACTTATTTTTTAAATTACAGATTCAAATCCATGATAATGTTAATACTAAAGAGACGCATTGATTTGTGAATGGAGAATGATGAGGAGGATAATCTAAATTTCTTTTTAATCTTGCCAGTCAAATTAATTTTCGGATAAACTCTTGAATAAAAATTCCATCCCGCTTCATTAAATTTTAAAATACAATCTAAACAAAAATTAAAATGAATAATCGAACAACCACATTATTATTGGGCCTGGTGATGATATTTATGATATCATACACTCCAATTGAAGAAAAAGATCCACTAACCCTTTACAGCCAGATTGATCGTTCGTCGCCACCGAATTCGCTGGCTGCGGCGGAGAAGAAAAAGGGATGGAAACTTCTGTTTGACGGCAAATCGAAAATTGGTTGGCATGGCTACAATTTAAAGGGTTTCCCTTCCTGCTGGATTATTGAGAATGGTGTATTTACTACCACAACAAAAGGTGGCAGTGAGGATCAGGATATTATTACGGACAAAAAATACCGCAATTATGCCCTGAGTCTCGACTTCAAACTTATGAAGGGAACCAACAGCGGGATTATTTTCCAGGCTGCAGAAGATCCCAAATACAAATATCCATATGAGACGGGTCCTGAATTCCAGATCATTGACCAGGTCAACTGGCCTGATTCTTTGCAGGATTGGCAGATCTGCGGTGCCAATTATGCTATGTACCCCCCAAAATCCCTTCCTTGTAAACCCGTTGGCGAATGGAACCACCTGATGCTTGTGGTTGATGGTAACCAGGTAACACAAATTATTAATGGAGTAGTTGTTGTGCAATATGTAAAATATACCGATGAGTGGAAAAAACTTCGCAATAGCGGCAAATGGTCGACCTATCCGGATTATGGTAAATTTGACGAAGGATATATCACGCTTCAAAATCACGGAACGCAGGTATGGTACCGCAATATTAAACTGAATGAATTTAAATGATGATAAACAGGATAATTAAATGGAAAATTTTAACAGCTCAAGAAGAAATTTCTTAAAACAAAGTATTATTGCTACTGCAGGCATCACGATTATTCCAAGCTTCGCAGTCTCCGGTTTAGGCCATAAAGCCCCGAGCGACAAGTTGAATATTGTGGGAGTGGGGGTTGGCGGAAAGGGGCATCCCAACCTGGTGGGAATGTCGGAAGAGAATATTATCGGTTTGTGTGATGTGGACTGGAAATATTCGGAAAAGTGCTTTAAGCGGTTTCCTAATGCAAAACGATATAAGGATTGGCGCACCATGTTTGATAAAATGGGAAGTTCGATCGACGGCGTGATGGTTGCAACTGCGGACCATACGCACGCAATAATTGCGGCAACAGCTATTTCGCTCGGGAAGCATGTGTATTGTCAAAAACCACTTACTCATTCGGTTTACGAATCTCGTTTGCTGACAAGGCTGGCTGCCAGGCATAAAGTGGCAACCCAAATGGGGAACCAGGGCAATTCAGGTGATGGTGTTCGCCAGGTTTGCGAGTGGATCTGGAACGGCGAAATTGGCGAGATTAAGGAAGTTCATGCATGGACCGACCGTCCCATCTGGCCCCAGGGACTTGAACGTCCGGAAAAAGTGATGAAAATTCCCGAGACTTTGGATTGGAACCTGTTTATCGGACCTGCTCCGATGAGACCGTACAATGATATTTACACTCCCTGGAACTGGCGTGGCTGGTGGGATTTCGGAACCGGCGCATTTGGCGATATGGCATGTCATGTGCTGGATCCGGTTTACCAATCGCTAAAGTTGGGATACCCGGAAAAGGTTCGCGGTAGTTCTACGTCCATCAACACAGAATCCCCGCCGCAGGCCGAAACCGTTGAATTTACATTCCCGGCCCGTGCGAGCCTGCCAAAACTGGGGATGCCCGCCGTTAAGGTTTATTGGTATGATGGTGGATTGTACCCCAATGTCTCAGCGGTTCTCCCTGAAGGAGAGAACCTCATGGCTGATGGTCTTGGCGGTTGCATATTTGTTGGCTCGAAGGATTCAATCCTATGTGGCTGTGGAGGTTTCAATGGTCGCCTGCTCTCCGGTCGCGTACCCAACGTTGCACCTTATCTTCGTCGTGTTCCCGGAGCTATCGGCTATGTGGACGGACCACATGAAAAAGACTGGATCCGCGCCTGCAAAGAGTCACCCGAAAGCAGGGTAGAATCGACGTCAAATTTCGCCTATTCCGGGCCATTTAACGAGATGGTACTACTTGGCGTGCTTGCCATCAGGTTGCAGGGTTTGAATAAATCGTTGAAATGGGATGCCGAAAACATGAGGTTCACGAATATTTCAGCCTCCGAGGAACTTCAAATCGTCACTTCGGACGAGTTTAGTGTGATCGATGGTAATCCCACTTTCAATAAAAAATATGCAAAATTCAACGCTTTGGAACGTGCCAATGAATACATCCGGCATACTTATAAGAATGGGTGGAATTTGCCGGCGATGCCATAGCTATTGGTGCTTTGATTTATATGGCTAATTGCAGTTTTATTTTACTCCTTTACTACACTTTAATAATACAATAGTAGAAATAACCTGGCACAGGAAGGCACCGCAGCAATGCCCAAGCCTCATTCCTGCGCCTGGGGTAACACCAAATAACGGCTAACATGAATAGCTTCACTCTTTTCATTTCATAACGGTAACACCAGCGAGAGCAGAAAATAATAAAAAATGTTGATGTCCAATTAAGATAGTGCAATATCTAACAATCAACTTCTACGCCTG
>JBDTWP010000184.1:0-12623 GCA_040006615.1 Ferruginibacter sp. | reverse complement strand
ACACTACCAATGGAAACCAGTCGTCTAATTTTCCTTCAAGTATTTCATCACAAACTTTGCAAATCAGGTCAGCTTTTTCCTTTGGTAATACCCCTGCATCGAGGTTGGTTAACGCGGCTGCTTTTTTCAGGTAAGCAAATGCTTTGATAATTTCTTTGGGCATTTTATTGATGTCCTGCGCTATTTTAAAATTATCAATACTACGCTGGGTTTGTGCCCCGTAATAAGCATTAGCCGGGACTTTTACTTCACCCATTGTATCTTTTTCAATTCTGTATTCCATATGACTAAGATTTTATTGTTTATTTTATGCCGCAAAGTTAATTATTGATAAATGAAATATGCGCCTTTTGTTATAATAATGCATCCGGTCTTAATTGGGGGGAAGCTGTTTTAATCACTTTTTATTTGTATATCAAATTCATCCTGCTCTGTGGGTGCGACAAAGAAGTATACACCCCATTGGTTGGAACTTGTCTCATTAATTGCCTCCAGCTTTAACAGGAGGAACAAGGTCCAACTTAGATAAATATGATATTCGCCGGACAGTATTGTTGCAGAAAAGCCAAAATACTTTTCATTGGGTTTCAATAAATTGGAATGCACTCATAAATTGTGATTGGTGTATATAATCTATTTTTGTTTACCTTAGAAGCTGTTGAAAATAAAATATACATGTATGAACAGGCGTGAATTTGTAAAATATGCATCATCAGTTGCCATCTTACTTGCCAACGGAAAAATACTGCGTGCTGATGAATTAGATTTAGACGAATGGGCGAAGCATAAAGTTAAACTGCGCTTTGTGATCGCCTCTGATGGACATTATGGTCAGAAAGATACGGAGTATGAAAAATATTTTGAAATATTAGTCAGCCGTATTAATGAGGAACACACTAAAAACCCTTTTGCTTTCTGTATGATCAACGGCGATATCATTCACGATGACAAAAAGCATTTTCCGGCAGCAAAAAATGCATTGGACAAACTGAAGCCCCGTTATTACGTAAGCCAGGGAAATCATGATCATGTTTCTGCAAACGAATGGGAATCTATTTGGAATATGCCTGTGAATCTTGATTTTACTATTAAAGACAATAGTTTTTTGATAGCTACTACCTCCAATGAATCAGGAATCTATTTATGCCCGGATACAAACTGGATTACAAACAAACTGGAAAAACATCGCGGGCAGAAGAATGTATTTATTTTTCTCCACATTAACCCCGGCAAACAAACCAAAAACGCAGTTGATTGCCCTGAATTGTTTGAAGTTTTTGCAAAACATAAAAATATCAAGGCCATATTTAATGGCCATGATCATGATGAGGAAGGAATAAAATTGAAAAACGATCTGCCCTTTATTTTTGATGCGCATTTTGGAGGTAGTTGGGGAACAGCATACCATGGATTCAGAGTGGTGGAATTGATGAAGGATAATTCGATCCTGACTTATATCATGAATCCATCTGAAAAAATTAATGAAGCGGTATTTTGATTGGTGAGAGTTGAACGGTAAACGGAGAATGGTGAATGGTGAATTTTTAGTGATTGATTGCCCACGCCTATTGTTCCTTGCCAGTTGCCCTTTGAATGTTGCCTATTGCCTGTTGCTCATTGCATATTGCCTATTGCCCATTGCCAATTGACCACCCACCAACTCATTTCCCTTTGAAAATTGCTTTGCGTTTTTCCAAAAATGCGCCTGTACCTTCTTTCATATCTTCTGTGACAAAGCATGCACCAAATTCGTTTATTTCAGTTTCATACCCGTTTTTTGTTTCATCATACACAGCGTTGGCTGACTTGATACAGGCCGCGATTGCGAGGGGGGCTCTTGTATTAATAACCGATAAAACGGTAATTGCTTTATTGAGTAATTCATCCGGAGTCACTACATAATTTACCAGTCCGTAACGTAATGCTGTATCGGCATCGATCATATTACCGCTGATCAGTAATTCAATCGCCCGGCCTTTACCGATAAGCCGGGTTAATCGCTGTGTACCACCATAACCCGGGATTAAACCAAGATTTACTTCGGGTTGACCGAATTTTGCATTGTCGCCCGCAATACGAAAATGACAGGCCATCGCCAACTCACAGCCACCCCCAAGCGCAAATCCGTTTACCGCCGCAATGACCGGCTTTGAGCTTTGTTCTATTTTAAAAAAAACGTCCTGGCCCTTTTTCGCCAAAGTCATCGCTTCATCTTTACTCAACCCGTTAAATTCAGTTATATCAGCACCTGCAACAAAAGCCTTTGTCCCTGCTCCCGTGATAATTGCCGATCTTATGGCAGGATTATCGCGGATTTCATCTGCGACTTTATCAAGATCAGAAAATACATCCCTGTTCAGTGCATTTAACTTATCGGGCCTGTTGATGGTAATAGTAAGTATACCATTTGAAAGTTCGGTCAAAACTGTATGGTACATGCGGAATATTTTTTCAAAAGTAGGAATAATACCAACGTTCTGACCCTTATCACGAGTTTCTTTTATTGTGCTGGTGGTTTTACCGTCAACGGACCTGATAAGAATTCCAGTGCTGCCTAATAGCTGATTCATCATTTGAATTATTTCCAAGGTCGCAATTTTACTACAGTCCAATGGATGTGTTTTGCCAGGATCAGCCGGTAAGGCGGGAAATCTCCCACTGGGGGAAGGCAAATCATTTTTTCTTATTTCTTATTTCTTAATTTTTCAAGTTGAGAAATGTCCCATAAATCTTTATCTCTCCGGGAACGTAGTTTCATATCTATCAAAAAATCGTAGGGCACTAAATTCATAAATAAACCGGGTAAGATTTCAAATACATTTTTATCTTTTTCAGCTTCGTAATAGGAAATTGCATGATGAACAATTGTAAGAATATCAATATCACTTCCCTCAGTGCCAAAACTTCCCACAAAAGGCTGAGTGAAATCTTCTTCGTACAATGGAGCTACTTCATTTTCGGAATATTTCATACAAAGTAAGGTATTTATAAAAAGTACCTTATTCTCATTTGTCGGCGCAATCCAAACATCCATATCTTTTGTATTCCTGTTGAATCCGTAATAGTTAACTGCATAACCGCCGATAAGCATATAATTAAGCCTGTTTTGTTGCGCACACTTTAAAAATATTAAAAATTCGTCATTGAGAATGTCCATTTTTCTGAATTATTATTCTTCTTGCTTTTTTTGTTGGCGGATGAAAAAGATCGGTTAACTGCTGCATCCGAAAGAGATTTTGAAACCTTTGCAAAGGAGTAGTTTTACGCATTTCCTCATCATAAAATTGCTCCTGTTCTTCAAAGGACTTAAATATTTTGATTCTTTTTTCCATACACAAATTTAAAAATTTCTATGTTCTTTTACCCATTCTTTTATATAACCGGTTATGGCTGAGGTAGTAGTACCCGGTGGAAATAATTTACCCACTCCCATTTCATTCAGCACTTTCATATCATCGTCGGGGATAATACCACCACCTGTTAATAGTACATCGTTCATCTCCTTCTCCTTCATCAGTTTTATAATTTTCGGAAAAATGGTATTGTGGGCGCCGCTTAAAATACTGATGCCAATCGCATCCACATCCTCCTGCAGGGCGGCATTTACCACCATTTCCGGGGTCTGGCGAAGGCCGGTATAAATCACCTCCATACCTGCATCCCTAAGTGCGGTGGCAATGATTTTTGCGCCACGGTCATGTCCGTCTAA
Source organism: Ferruginibacter sp. (assembly GCA_040006615.1). GTDB lineage: Bacteria > Bacteroidota > Bacteroidia > Chitinophagales > Chitinophagaceae > Ferruginibacter. The sequence goes on along the minus strand of JBDTWP010000184.1, from coordinate 8,914 downwards.
ACCGCATTTTGCAACTAACACACGTATCGGCCGTTTAATATCTGCAGACATTTGGAGTTTTCTTTTAAAATTATTGTAAAAGTAAATCTATTCACTAAATTTAAGCCATATAACTCTTTGTCATGAAATACCGGAAATTTGGTAATACTGATCTGAATGTAAGTGAAATTGGGTTTGGCGCCTGGGCCATTGGCGGAAATGCAATGGTTGGTAATACACCAATCGGGTGGGGGAAAACTGATGACTCAATATCCATAGATGCAATCCGTAAATCGGTTGAATGTGGTATTAATTTTTTTGATACGGCGGATTTTTATGGTCTTGGGCATTCAGAGGAATTATTAGGAAGGGAACTGGGAGGAAATGCGGAGATCATCTTTGCTTCAAAAGTTGGCCATAGAAATATAAATGGAACCATTCAATTTGATTATACGAAGAATTATATTTTACAGGCATGCGAATTAAGTCTGAAACGTTTAAATCGGGAAGCAATTGATTACTATCAATTGCATACTGCAAGGATGAAGCATTTTGAAACCGAAGATTGTGTTGAAGCCATGCAGTTATTGCAGCAACAGGGTAAAATTCGCTATTGGGGATTATCGCTTAACAGTTTTTACCCTGGGCCGGAGGCAAATTTCCTGATGAATAATAACCAGGGGAATGGCTTTCAACTGGTATTCAATATCATTAATCAACGCGCAAAGGAAATTATGCAAAAGGCCGGGAAACATAACTATGGCGTAATTGCACGTATGCCTTTGCAGTTTGGATTATTGACCGGTAAGTTTACGGGCGATTCAATATTTACCGCAGATGATCATCGCAGTTTTCGCTTTAATAAAGAAATTCTTACTGATTCTTTAACTGCATTGGAACAACTTATCTGGCCCCTATGCCAAAAATATGACATTAATAAAACGTCGCTGGCTTTGAGTTATATTTTAAGTTACGATGCAGTGAGTACGGTAATTCCCGGTATCAGGACTGCCAGGCACGCAATAGAAAATACCTCCGGCATTAAACCACTCGCCAAAAATGATGTGGAACTTATTGAGGGCGCATTTCAAACTCATTTTGCCGCGGTGGTCAATTTGATGGAACAGCAGGGATAAAAACAATTAGCAAGTTATCTCATTCTTTCATTTTCACATTTTCACATTTTCACATTTTCAAATTTTCACATTAGCACATTAGCACATTATCTAATTAAATGCCTTAATTGCATCCCCGATCCTTTTAATCGTTTCCTCTTTTCCAATGGTTTCTGCAATTATAAACACCGGGGGGCCTGTTTTGCTACCCACCAGCATTACCCGCAGAATCATCTGCAGTTCGCCTGCTTTAATGTTTTTTTGGGAGGCTGATAATTTGAATATTTCTTCAACCGGCACTGCTTCCCAGGGTTCCAGGTTTTCGAATTGGCTTATGATCAGGTTAAAATATTCCTTTTTGCCTTCATCCCATTTCGGCTTCACTGATGCTTCATCATAGGAGCCGGGTGCTTCAAAAAAGAAGATACCCTGCTTATAAAAATCAGGTAATACAATACAACGTTCTTTTATCAAATTAATTACCTTAAATAAATAGCGCTCATCAATACCGGTAATTCCTTTAGCTTCAAATATCTCTTTAATCCTTTGCTCATAATGATCAACACCGAGTCTTTTGATCCATTCATGGTTGAACCATTTCGCCTTTTCAAAATCAAATTTCGCACCTCCTTTATGAACCCTTTCAATACTGAATTTATCCACCAGGTCCTCCAATGAAAATATTTCCTGCTCCGTGCCGTCATTCCATCCTAATACGGCCAGGAGGTTAAGAAATGCTTCAGGTAAAAACCCCAATTCTTTAAATCCTTTTGTTATGTCATGGGTAACCGGGTCAGTCCAATCCATTGCATACACCGGGAATCCCAGGCGATCACCATCCCGCTTGCTTAGTTTTCCATTCCCATCAGGCTTCAATATCAATGGAAGGTGGGCCCACTGAGGCATATGCTCCAGGCCAAACAGGTATTTCCATAATAGAATATGTACGGGTGCGCTGGGCAGCCATTCTTCTCCCCGGAATGCGTGACTTATCTTCATTAAATAATCATCTACTACTACCGCCAGGTGATAAGTTGGCATGCCATCGGCTTTCATCAGCACTTTATCATCTACATTATTTGTATCAAATTCCATTTCACCCCTGATCATATCAGTAAAGTGTACCATTTCACCGGGATCAACTTTTATCCTGATCACATGAGGAGGTCCCATTCTCAATAAGTGCTCCGTTTCTTCCGGTGGCATGTTCAAAGAATTCTTCATCATAATGCGGGAATGATGATCATACTGAAGACTGTTGCTACCTCCTGATTTCAGTTTTTCTCTCATTGCTTCGAGTTCTGCGGGGGTATCAAATGCATAATAGGCATTACCATTTTTAACCAGTTGTTCCGCGTATTGACGGTAAACCTCCTTTCTTTCGCTTTGGCGGTAAGGACCATAGGGGCCCCCAGCCAATACACTTTCATCGGGTACCATTCCGCACCATTCGAGGCAATCGAAAATGTATTTTTCAGCTCCGGCTACAAGCCTTGACTGATCAGTATCTTCAATGCGAAGGATAAAATCGCCGCCATGCTTTCTGGCATATAAATAATTAAATAAAACGGTTCTGACACCGCCTAAATGCAGGCCACCGGTTGGACTGGGTGCAAATCGAACTCTTACCTTTTTAAACATGGCACAAAGATAAGCCCGTAAAAAACAAGGTTGTAAAAGATCTCCAATGTAATGTGGTAAACGGGAAAAACAACCCTGCCTGGTACAGGGGGCAGGGTTGGTTAATTGAAAATCACATGTCTGTAACCAAATTAATCTTCTCAGCAGACATCATCAATTAGAACTATTCTTAATTCAAACGGCTGACTCGTTCCTAGTTCACCCGCTAGCCGGCGGTGTCAGGGAGCTAAAAAAAACGCCAATGAGCGTTTTTAGTTTTTTATGAATATTAATCGCTTCAATTAGCGAAGTAAAATAGTTCTGGGAGTTCCTCCGTCAATAGAGATCGTGGCGATATTATCACAATCACCGTTGCCAAAATCAATAATTGCGGTATGATGGGGGCCCTTTAATTCTATACTTCCTTTAGTTATGTTTTCACAGATGGTTTTCTTTTGTAAAGGCTCAATAATGACAGAAGTCCTGGTGACGCCGTTCGAATTTGTAACACTGCTGTTGCCTGTGATAGAAAAAACATCATCCAATAAATTCCTGGGGGTAGTGTATCCTGCTGTTTGTACTACATTTTTTATTCCGCTGTGCAACCAGTACTTGCCGGTTGGGGTGGTAATTTTTCCATTCTCCACTTTGCGCTGCCATCCTTTTATAGTTGCAGTGCTGTTATTGGTCCAGGTAATGGTACCCTCTTTCTTAAAGCCATTTACATAATAACCATCAAAAGTTAATACTGCAGTGCTTCCTGTCTTTCTCACAGAATCTGAAAGTGAAATAAATATTTTTCCCTTACGGGTTATTCCATTTCCCGAAGTGCAACCCGTTCCAAAGTCAATTATGATTGTTTTTGGGAAACCTACCAGGGGTGCCACTGTTACGCTTGCGCAACCTAAAATCCCCAAAGATTCAAACGGGGTGGCTGGTGTTTCACCTACCAATCCCTTATCCGCAGCTGTTTCCATAAATACATCATTGGCATCTTCCGTCAGGTTATCCGCAACTGCCTGGTCGGTACTTAGTTCAATAGTTGTTTCAATTTCATCTTTAGCGGTAGTATCAGTTTTTTTACAGGCTGTAAATCCGATGACGAAAGTAGTAATCGCAATTGCAATTACAAGATTGCTCGTTTTCATATTTTTTTTGTTTTTTAGGTTTAATGCCCATATAAGACTTTACACTTTAATATGGGTTTAATCAGTTTTAAAAAATAAATTTGCGCTATGTTTTATTTTATTAAAACGCCCTGGTGGTTAAAAAAATTGTATGGTAACTGTATCTGGCAGATGCCTGGCTTTGAAAAAATTATTTATTTAACCTTTGATGATGGCCCGCACCCGGAAGCTACCCCGTTCGTCTTGGATACGTTGAAATTGTATAGCGCAAAAGCTACTTTCTTTTGTATTGGTAAAAATGTGGTGGAACAACCCCTGGTCTATAAGAGAATTATTTCAGAAGGGCATGCAGTGGGTAATCACAGTTTTAATCACCTGAATGGTTGGAAAACTAATGATGATGTTTACATGCACAATATAGCGGAAGCAAAAAAATACATTGATTCTGGATTGTTTCGTCCACCTTATGGAAGGATTACTAAATTTCAGCTTGAACTGTTGTCAAATGTCAAATACAGGCTCACAGCCATTATGTGGACGGTATTGAGCGGAGATTTCGACGAAAAGACAACTAATGAAAAATGCCTCAGGAATGTATTGAGCAAATCCGGTTACGGTTCTATCGTAGTGTTTCATGATAGTGAAAAAGCTTTTGAAAGACTGTCCTTCACCTTGCCAAAAGTATTGGAATATTTTACGCAGAAGGGGTACGGTTTTGAAAAAATCATTCTCCCGCAAGGCTAAATTTGAACCGCGATTTTCTTAAACGGCTTAAAAAAGAATGGGCCTGGGTAGAAACCCTGGCCCGTTTTTAATCCGTACCCTATGAAAACTGACCGAAAGATACAAAGTTGTTTTTAAATTAACAATATATTTTTTAACATATTTTTTTCATTGATTAATTGGTAGTAATATCCGTTTTCACGAATTAATTATCAGTGATTGCTCATTGACTGTAAAATCCGGAAGCTTTAGTGATAAATAGGTATGAATAAAAGGTTTCGCCTTATAAATTATTTTAGTCAATTTTGCATTTTATTTCAATTATGACATTAGTGGATACTCATTGCCATCTTTATTCAGAGGAATTTTCAGGGGATATGGATGAGGTAATACAAAGAGCTGAAGCAGAAGGAGTTGGTAAAATCTATTTACCTTGTATTGACAGTGGGGCAATAGCTGCGATGATGGACGTGGAACAGCGTTTTCCCGGAAGATGTGTGGCGATGATTGGGCTTCATCCCTGCTATGTAAAAGAGAATTACCTGGAAGAGTTGCAAATAGTGAAGGACTGGTTGAGTAAACGGCAGTTTGCTGCTGTTGGGGAGATCGGGCTGGATTATTATTGGGACAGGACCTTTATTAAAGAGCAGACGGAAGCATTTAAATCTCAAATAGAATGGTCGATTGAATATGGGTTGCCTATATCAATTCACACCCGGAATGCGATACAGGAAACCATTAATATCGTCAAAGAATATGTGCCCAAAGGAGTAAGAGGTATTTTTCATTGTTTTAGCGGCAGTTATGAAAGCGCGAAAGAGATCATCCGGGCAGGGTTTTATCTTGGGATTGGTGGGGTGCTTACTTATAAAAATGCCGGATTGGCAGAGACACTTGCAAAAATAGATTTGAAATGGCTTGTTTTGGAAACAGACGCACCCTATTTAACGCCTGTTCCTTTCCGGGGCAAAAGAAACGAGAGCAGCTATTTGAAGTATGTAATTGCGAAGCTGGCAGCAGTAAAAAATTGTTCGGTTGAAGAGATAGCAACTATAACTACGGCGAATGCTGAAAAAATATTCGTCTTATAAGGATCGAAATTGTATTTTTGCCCTCCCTAAAAATCCGCGGCTTTTCCCATCCCGGTTTGAGACAGTTGAGTAAGATGTTTACAAAAGGGAACAGCGGGTATTATATTAACCGGAGACTTGTCCGAGTGGTTGAAGGAGCACGCCTGGAAAGTGTGTATAGGGGTAACTCTATCAAGGGTTCGAATCCCTTAGTCTCCGCAAATTATCAATATATTTAAGCAAAAAGCCAGTAAAATGTATGTTTTACTGGCTTTTTTTGTGACACAAAACACGGCCCAGCCTCGGTCGGTGACCCAACGGAAATAATTAATATTTACTATTTATAATGGATAAAAATTGCTGAAAATCCCGTTATAGTGGAAAATATTTGCTAATTTAGATCTCTTTTGAATTATAATGGAAAATTTATTGCCAGAACATTTTCAGGAAGTAATCTTTTCATCAGGTGAACCCAGTTTAAGCAGGCAAATTTCAAAGCTGGCAAATACTGGTAAACTCAGGAAAATTGCTCCGCGTATTTACTCGCCAAATTTTAACGATAGCGCAGAAGCGATTATAAAACGAAATCTCTTTACAATTTTAGGAAAGTTGTATCCCAGGGCTTTACTGAGCCACCGATCAGCACTGGAATTTAAGCCGACGGATGCAGGACATATTTTTATTACCTACACCTACACGAAAAAAATAATTCTGCCAGGCGTTATTCTGCGTCTTATGGAGGGTCATGGGCCAATACCGGAAGATAACCTGTTATCAGGTGAGCTTTATGTGTCGCAAATGGAAAGAGCATTACTGGAAAATTTACAGGTATCAAGACAATCAGGTCCTCAATCAAAAACAATTACGCTGCCTCAAATTGAAGAGCGGCTGGAACAGGTGATCAGGGTAAAGGGAGAAAATGGTTTAAATCAGCTAAGGGACAAGGCAAGGGAGATCGCTGATGAATTGGGAATGCAAAATGAATTTGTGAAATTAAATAAGCTCATAAGTGCCTTGTTAAACACAAATGCTTCCAAAATATTATTATCCCCGCTTGCGGTGGCACGATCATTTGGTAACCCTTATGACCCGGCAAGACTTCCAGTTTTCGAACAACTGTTTATTGAACTAAAAAAACAGGAGTTTCCGAATCATCCGGAAAAGAATATAGCCAATCAATCGTTCAGGAACTTTGCTTTTTTTGAAGCTTATTTTTCCAACTATATTGAAGGTACCGAGTTTGAATTGGAAGATGCAAAACGAATCATTGAAACCGAAACGCCAATGCCTAACCGTGATGAAGATTCTCATGATGTGCTGGGAACCTATAAATTGGTAAGCAATATGCAGGAAATGATTATTACCCCCGCCAATGGGGAAGAATTGTTGCAAATACTTTTATACCGGCACCAGGTATTATTGAGTGCGAGGACTTCAAAAAAACCCGGAGAATTTAAAGACAAAAATAACCGGGCAGGTGATACGCATTTTGTTGACCATACTCTCGTAAAAGGAACATTGATTAAAGGCTTTGATTATTACCAGGCCCTCTCAGCACCTTTTGCCAGGGCTGTCTACATTATGTTTTTGATAACTGAAGTGCATCCGTTTTTAGATGGGAATGGAAGAATTGCAAGAGTGATGATGAATGCGGAACTGGTAAAGCAGAACCAATCAAAAATTATCATTCCAACTGTTTATCGGGATGACTACATGCTCGCCTTAAGAAAATTAACGAGACAGCAGGATGCAATGGTTTATATAAGGATGATGGGAAGGGCACATCTGTTCAGCGCAACTATTTATGGAGATGATATGAGCACAATGGAAAAACTGCTGGAAGCGTCGAATGCATTTAAGGAACATGAAAAGGGAAAATTGAAAATTATTCCTGATGAGGCCCGGTTGCACTAGTGCAGTGACAATTTAATTTGATTATAGCCCCCAGTCTTAATCCTTATCTTTCAGGGAGACCCTTCTGCTGCATTTTTATTGCACTACATTGGTCAATTTGAACTTTGATGACCACCCACAATTGCCTGAATGAGGCAAATCGGGGAAAATATTATACACAAATAAGCCTGCAGCCCGTTACACCTCAGTTTTAAAATCCTGATGATGTAGAAAATCCCTTCTTCCAATAACCTTTAGTAATTAAAATATCAACCAGTGAACTTGGCACAGGCATTGTCAACTATCCGTATTCAATACTGTTGCGGAGTGGCGACAGGCATTTTAATTTTGACGACTACCCTACTTTACACTTGAAAGCCGCTAATAACAATGGAAATCATTACGACCAGGAAGAGAAAGTATTACCTGTCAAAACGCATAGATGGATTTTTCGCCAATATAGCACGGGTCTTTCGTTTTGTTCTTGACTATTTTGTTCAACTGTTCCGGCCCCCATACGAATTGTCGGAAATTGTAAGACAATGTTATAAGATCGGGTGCGATTCTCTCCCGCTCATATCACTTACAGGATTTATCATCGGTATAGTATTCACAAAACAATCCCGACCTTCCCTGAGCGACTTTGGTGCAACTTCCTGGCTGCCTTCCCTGATTGGCATTGCGGTTTTCAAGGCGCTGGCTCCATTGGTTACCGCCTTGATCTGCGCAGGCAAAGTGGGTTCCAGCATTGGTGCGGAACTGGGTGCCATGAATGTGACTGAACAGATAGAAGCGATGGATGTTTCGGCCTCCAAACCATATAAATACCTGGTATTTACAAGGGTGACTGCCTGCGTGTTCATGGTGCCATTGCTAATGTTGTTCACGTCATTTGTTGCCATGATGGGTTCGTACCTCAACATAAATATGAATGAACATATCAGCCTTGAAACCTTTATTACAAATGCATTTGACAAAATCAATTTCCTCGATTTTAAAGCATCGTTGATAAAGTCAGTGGTGTTTGGTTTTACCATCGGCATAGTTGCCTGTTATAATGGTTTTAATACCACGAGGGGTACAGAAGGCGTGGGCAAGGCGGCCAACGCAGCAGTGGTGACATCCATGTACCTGATCTTTATTGAAGAATTAATGATTGTGCAAATAATAGGCTGGTTCAGGTAAGAAAACTAGACAATGCAGAAAGAAAAAGACATAGTAATCGATATTAAAGGGCTATATAAATCTTTTGGCGATAACCAGGTACTGAGGGGGGTAGACCTGGAAGTATCAAAAGGAGAAAATGTGGTAGTGCTGGGCAGGTCCGGAACTGGTAAATCAGTACTGATAAAAATTATTTGCGGACTGCTCACACAGGATGAAGGCT
>JBDTWP010000183.1:0-12635 GCA_040006615.1 Ferruginibacter sp. | reverse complement strand
CATTTCAGCGGGGATACGGGTAAAAGACTGCATGATTTTGATTCGCCCCGGGAAGTGTTTCAGCATTATACCAATATCCTTACCGATTTTGAAATTTCATTGATCAGGAAAAGTATCGAAAAAGATAAAAAACGATTCCCGGTAAAATCGCTTGACCTGCGACTTTTTTAAAAAATAAAACAATATAAAAACATGGAAAAAAAATTACAAAATCAAATTGCCATTATAACAGGCGCCAGCAGCGGCATAGGCGCGGGTGTAGCAAAGGAATTGGCAAAGGAAGGTGCAGTGGTGGTTATCAATTACCCTGTAGTACAGGCCAAAGAGATGGCCGGGAAAGTCGTTGATGAAATTGCAGCAAATGGTGGTTGTGCAATGGCGTACAAATGCGATGTAAGTAAGGAAGAAGAAGTAAAACAAATGTTTGCCGATATTGTAAGCGAATATGGCACAGTTGATATTTTAATAAACAATGCCGGCCTTCAAAAAGATTCGCCGTTTACCGACATGACCCTCGATCAATGGAATTTTGTGATTGGAGTAAACCTTACCGGCCAATTTTTGTGCGCCCGTGAAGCAATCAGGGAATTTTTGAAGAGAGGTTTGAATGGTAAATCCAAATCCGCGGGAAAGATCATTTGTATGAGCAGCGTGCATGAAGTGATACCCTGGGCGGGTCATGCCAATTATGCAGCAAGTAAAGGGGGCGTTAATCTAATGATGAAAACCATTGCCCAGGAATATGCTCCCAGTAAAATCCGGATAAACAGCATCGCACCCGGCGCTATTGCCACACCAATTAATCATGATGCCTGGGATACCTCCGAACACCTGCAGAATTTATTAAAATTAATTCCTCAAAAAAGGATCGGCCAGGTGGAAGATATTGGCAAAGCCGCGGTATGGCTCGCCAGCGACGATGCGGATTATGTAAACGGAACCACGCTCTTTGTTGACGGCGGAATGACTTTGTATCCGGGCTTTGAAGGAAATGGATAGAATATGGTACCCCATCTCCCCGAATTGGAAATGGAGAATTTAAGTTCAGCACCCTTCTTCAACTAAATTGTTTAATAATTTAGCAGTGTGGTAGAATTATGTTGCCTGAAGATATAATGTTGAAGTAATTATCAACCTTAAATCCGCCGCGGCGGATTGAATTTAAATAGCCAGGGGTGCAACCTATGGGAGTCCGTTGGGGAACCGGTGGAGATTCGGTTGAGGGTTTTCAAAAAACCAATAACATAAAAATATTTCCGATGAATAAAGAACAACAAAGACTCCTGCAGCCCGATTGGAAAAAATGGGGACCATACCTCAGTGAACGCCAATGGGGAACCGTACGGGAAGATTACAGCGAACATGGGGAAGCCTGGGATTATTTTTCGCACGACCATGCCCGTAGTCGTGTGTATCGCTGGGGCGAGGACGGTATTGCCGGTATTAGCGATGATCTGCAGCGTATTTGTTTTGGTATTGCATTGTGGAATAGCAGGGATCCCATTTTAAAGGAACGTATGTTTGGTTTAACAGGAACTGAAGGTAACCACGGGGAAGACGTAAAAGAATTGTATTACTACCTTGATAATACGCCTACCCATTCCTACATGAAACATTTGTACAAATACCCACAGGCAGCGTACCCTTATGCCGACCTCGTACAGACCAACCGCAACCGCTCGAAAAATGAGAAGGAATATGAATTGCTGGATACGGGCCTGTTCAATGAAGGAAAATATTTTGACGTGTTTACAGAGTATGCAAAGAATGATACAGAAGACCTTTGTATTAAAATAACAGTGCATAACCGTGGCGGTGAAGCAGCATATATTGCTCTGTTGCCGACGTTATGGTTTCGTAATCTTTGGAGTTTTGGTTTAATGACTGACCGTCACAAAGAAGGGAATGAAAAGCCCGTTATGAAATTGGAAGCTGATGAAAATGGTGCCGGATTGGTTACATTGGATCATCCGGAATTGGGTAAATATAAGTTCTATTTTGAAAAGCCGCTCCGTACCCTATTTACAGAAAACGAAACAAACAGGGAAAGGTTATACGGTCAGCCAAATGATTCACCCTATGTAAAAGATGCTTTTCATACCGCAGTAAAAGAACAGCGTTTTGATTGGCTGGAAGAAAGGAATGAAGGTACAAAGTTTGCACCCATGTATGAATACAATATCGGTGCTGGTTCATCCGTTACCGTTAAATTACGATTATGTAAAGACGCAACCGGGCTGCATCTGTCAGAAGAATCTTTTGAGAAGGTATTTGACAGCCGTATACAGGAAGCGGATGAATTTTATAGAGATGTATCCGCAACCAAAGAAACAGACCTGTTCAATATACAACGGCAGGCTTTTGCCGGCATGTTGTGGAGCAAACAATATTTTAATATCGATATACCGCGCTGGCTAAATGGTGATCCGGGTAATCCTCCTCCCCCCGGGGCCAGGAAGCATGGACGCAATCACCAATGGAGTTCGTTAAACAATGAAGACATTATATCAATGCCCGACAAATGGGAGTATCCCTGGTATGCGGCCTGGGACCTCGCTTTTCATTGTGTTCCCCTTTCAATGGTTGATCCGCGGTTTGCGAAGGACCAGTTGATCCTCTTCCTGCGGGAATGGTACATGCATCCCAACGGACAGTTGCCTGCTTATGAGTGGGCTTTCAATGACGTGAACCCTCCCGTACATGCCTGGAGCTGTATCCAGGTGTATAAAATTGATAAGGCAGCCACGGGTAAAGGTGATATACAATTTTTAGAAAGGGTATTCCAGAAATTACTGATCAATTTTACCTGGTGGGTCAACCGAAAGGATCATAAAGGCAATAACGTTTTTGAAGGCGGGTTTTTGGGCCTGGATAATATTGGCGTATTTGACAGGAGTAATACGATACCGGGGGGTGGTGTGCTGGAACAGGCCGATGGCACCAGCTGGATGGCAATGTATTGTTTGAATATGCTCGAGATAGCCCTGGAGATTTCACAGTACAACAGCAGTTACGAAGACGTTGCCACGAAGTTCTTTGAACACTTTGTTTATATCGCGGAATCATTGAACAGGATAGGGGTTGACTGGACGGGAAGTTGGGATGACGGGGAAGGTTTTTTCTATGACGTACTATCATTGCCGGATGGACGGTACATACCCGTGAAAGTGAGGAGCCTTGTGGGACTGAGCACCTTGTTCGCCGTATTGGTGTTGAAAAAGGAAACCCTGGAAAAGTTGCCGGATTTCTATAGCCGCCTGAAATGGTTCCAGCGATACCGTGAAAAAAATATGGAATACCTCGTAATAGAGGGGTTGAATGAAAAGGATGATATTTTATTATCACTGGTACCCCAACACCGGTTAAAAAAATTATTGAAAGCATTATTGGATGAGAAAGAATTTTTGTCACCTGGTGGTATCCGTTCAATTTCAAGAATTCATGAACATGGTTATTCTGTAAGTATTGACGGGCAGGAATTTGGGCTGGATTATCAGCCCGCTGAGGGAAACACATCCTTATTTGGTGGCAACTCTAACTGGCGTGGTCCTGTATGGATGCCAATGAATTACCTGATCGTGCTAGCGCTGAAGCAATATTGTGATTATTATGGTGATGATTGTAAGGTAGAATTTCCAACCGGCTCAGGAAATGAATTACTATTGAGTGAAGTTTCCGTTGAAATCGCAAAACGGCTGGTGTCTATTTTTCAACTAAGGGAAGATGGACATCGCCCTGTGAATGATAACTATGCTATCTATCGTGATGATCCCCATTTTAAGGACCTGGTCTTATTCTACGAATATTTTCACGGCGACACGGCAAGAGGCGTAGGTGCTACTCACCAGACCGGCTGGACAGGGGTAGTGGCCGAATTGATCAACAGGATCAGTTTGTTTGAACCGGATACGAAAGATCTGATGAAAGAAGAAACAGTTGCGGGAATTTCCAATACCTGATATGAGCAGCACGTTTCCTATTTCCCTTCCCGGGAAGACGCTCTGCAACGAGAAGTTCAATGGACGTACAATAATTAGAGATTAACCGGAAAAAAAAGAAATACCCTCCCCGGAACATCCCGGTCTTTCCCGAAGGGACTTTGGATCTTTTCCTTATTCTAAAATATTTTGCTATGTTACAAATAGATAAAACAATTCTGCAAAACTTTCCGGAAGCGGCTCAGTTCGAATGGCTTGAGACAAACGGCCTGGGCGGTTGGTCAGGATCGTCCGTAACCGGGGCGCATACACGCCGTTATCACGGTTTATTGGTTGCAGCCATTTTACCGCCTGCCGACAGAATGGTAATGCTCAGTAAGCTGGATGAAACCATTGTGGTGGATGAAAAGCGGTTTGAATTAAGCTGCAACCGGTATGGCGGTGAAGTAATTCATCCTGGCGGACACCGGTTTATTGGAAGTTTTACCAAAGAATTATTTCCGCAGTGGCTATATGAAGCCGGAGGCATTCAACTAAGGAAAACCATTGCCATGTTACATGGAGAAAACACGGTGCTGGTGATCTATGATGTGGTTAAAGCAGCAGCCTCATTTAACCTGGAGTTATTGCCATTGATGGCCTCCAGGGGGTATCATACGTTGACGCATGAAGGACCACAAATGCATTGGGATGTAAATTTTGATAAGGGAATTTTTCACAACCAGCCGGATGGTAATTTGAATGTTTTCATCAGTGCCCCTGGTTCCACCTTTCAGCACACTCCCCGCTGGTTTAATAATTTTACTTACAGCGTGGAACAATATCGCGGCCTGGATTATACCGAAGACCTGTTCAATCACGGAACGTTTTCTGTTTCCTTAAAAATGGGCGATTCTATCGGGATCATTATTTCAACTGAATCTCCTGCGGGAAAAAATGCCCATGAATTATTTGCTAAAGAATCTGCCAGGCGACAATCCTTATTTAATAAATTACCGGATGATGAAATATTGCAGCAATTGGTATTGGCAGCCGACCAGTTTATTGTTAAAAGAGATGAACACCTTAAAACTGTTATCGCCGGTTATCATTGGTTCACCGACTGGGGCAGGGATACTATGATCTCTTTGCCGGGACTTACCTTGTCAACGCGCCGCTTTGAAGACGCAAAAAAATATTGGCTGCTTTTGCCAAAAGTGTGAGCCAGGGTATGTTACCAAACCGTTTCCAGGATAATGGCCTCGAACCCGAATATAATAATGTGGATGGAACATTGTGGTATTTCATTGCAGTTCATAAATATTTGGAGGCAACCAATGATAAAGAGTTTGTGTTAAATGAAATATTACCGGTTCTGAAAGATATTATTGAATGGCACCACAAAGGCACCAGGTTCCAGATTCATGATGAACCGGATGGGTTGTTGTATTCCGGTGAGGAAGGGGTGCAGTTAACATGGATGGATGCCAAAATAGGCGACTGGGTAGTAACGCCCAGGAGGGGCAAAGCAGTAGAGATACAGGCGCTTTGGTACAATGCGCTTCGCATTTATACGGAACTGTTGTTGCTAAATAAAGAGGAGGCGACCGCAAAACCCTTTATAGAAAAATCATTGTTGGTAAAAGAAAGTTTCCGGCAACAGTTTTGGAACATGGATGGTAATTTCTTGTATGATGTGGTAGAAGGCGATTCAAAGGATGCGACGCTTCGTCCAAACCAGTTATTTACTATCAGCCTGCCTTACCCGCTAATTGAAGGAGACGCAGCCAGGGCAATTTTAAAAATAGTGGAAGATAAATTATATACCCCGGTAGGTTTAAGAAGCCTGCCGGCGGAAGATCCCCGGTATGTTGGTATTTACGGTGGAGATGCATGGCACCGCGATTCCTCCTATCACCAGGGAACCGCCTGGAGCTGGTTGCTCGGAGCTTATGTAGATGCTGTAATAAAAGTGAATGGGGCAGAAGGAAAGGCGAAAGCAATGGAAATTATTAATGCTTTTAAATATCATCTTCATGAAGGATGCATTGGTTCAGTTTCAGAAATTTTTGATGCGGAGCCTCCCCATCATCCCCGCGGCTGCGTTGCCCAGGCATGGGGAGTCGCAGAGATTTTGAGGGTAATAAAAGATTATGAGTTATTTAATAAAAAATGATAATTTCAAAAAGAAACAAGCTGGCAGTCAATGAAAAGAAAGAAGATGAGCCTTCAACCACTTTATGATTATATCTTTAAATATGACAAGCCCGGTCAGGAAGATACAGCAGTCCTTCAGTGGAAGGTAAAAACCAGGGAAATATTTAAAAGGGCAATTCGTCGTTCAAAATTGTGCTACATGCACCGCGACACGAGTTTATTCCCGGCTATTCATTTTATACATTTCACTGGCAGCGAGTAAAAAAATTCCTGATACATATTCGTGGGAGTCTTCCTGCAAAATTTTATAAGGACCTGTACCAACCAGTTGTCCCCATTGTACTTTGCCCTCTGAGCTCACAACACTTACCAACCCCGCCCAGGATTTCTTAACAATTGGGAGATATTCTTCCCTGTTAAGAATACCATTATTAATTCCCCAGGCTATCCCGTAAGTAAAGAATCCCGTACCGCTGGTTTCTTTTGTTCCATAGTCATTGGGGTCGTCAAGATTTGGATACCAGAAACCATCAGCCTGTTGTCTTTTTATTAATTCCGCAGCTATTCTTTTGAAAAGCTCCTGGTATTTATTGTAATTCGCATAATTTTTGGGCGTATATTTTAAGATTCGGGCAAGACCGGCAAATACCCAGCCATTCCCGCGTGCCCAAAGAACTTTTTTACCATTTTGAGTTTTTTGATAGCGATACGAGGTCCTTGCATCTTCATATTTCACGCTATCGGGCCGGGGCCAGTCAAAACTGTTGTTATAATATTCTGACCGGTACCTGAAATCACGGTAAAATAGATTATCAGCCTCGCTGAATAAAGCACCGTAGACATCCCAGAAAAATGAATCCATCCATTCCAGGTATTTATTATTTTTTGTGATATTATTTAACATGGCGAAAACAGGAGGACATACATAGAGTGCATCCACATAACGGGTACCATATTCATGATAATAGGTAATCGGGCAATTAACGGGGTTTTTGACATTTGGTTTTTCAAGATGATCGATGGTCGGCAGGATCTTATACTTTTTCTTATTTGCCATATAACACTCCAGCCAGGTTTGGCAACAGGTCATTGAGTTTGCCCCGCTTTCAGGACCGTCAACTGGTACTTCATCTACACCCCAGTTATATAAATTACCCCAGGCTTCGCACTGGTCAAGATATTTTTTGTTGCCTGTCGCCTGGTAACTTGCCATTACCCCGGTGTAATAGACACCACGAACCCAGCCATTGTCTTTTTCTTTCCAGGGATGAGTGTATTGATAGTTATTTACTTTTTCAATAATTTCGCTGATATAATTTTTACTGTAAATAACATCATTCCCATTTACATACTGAGCGTAAATGCATTCCGTATTTAAAACGACCAGTACGGAAATAATACTGAAATTCCTGCAGTACATTTATTTTCACTTTAAGTTTTTCTAATTAAGCTTATGATGTAATTTTTTATTCGGCGCACCAATCTATAATGGAACACAGCTTTTCCCCGTCGTCCAGGATCCTTAGATTTTGCGGCGCCTTTTTAGAGGCGTACACGGCCCGGGGAAATTCAAAATCCTGGTTGATCAGTTCAACCGATGCAGATTGAAGTGCTGCATTTTTTACATTGATAAACGCGATCTTCCTGGGAGAAATACATCCTTCGAGGTCGGGAAGGTCATAAGCGCTCAATACGTTCGCAATGCCCCATGAAAAATCAATTTCATTCGGATACTCTGTGTCGGCTCCCGGTCGACGGGTAACGCCAATTGAAAATAACCTTGACATAGCGACCGAGCGGTATGAAATGAGGGAACCCACTAGTGCAACAAATTTGATCGATGGGTCAAAAGCCGCGGCATGTAGCATGGGAAGGCACATTTCATTGATACCCACTCCACCGATCCTTGTGGTGTCAACATCGTTGCGGTGTTTTAAATAATTTACCACTCTTACGATGTCTCCCGCCTGGATGCCTACCACACTTCTGCCAATCAGCACCGCAGTATATCCATCTACCATAGAACGTGCGGCTGTGAGTTTTGTCTCTCCAATTCCCAGCACGTCAGTGGCGGCGACAATGTATCCTTTCTTCACCAATTGTTCGATTTCTCCGCCGGGTTTTGCCTCGGTGATCTTTCCTGTTGAATGTACATATATGATTGCGGGATATTTTTTGGTTTTGTCATTCGGTATGAATAACAGAACCGGAATGGCGTATTTCCCTTCCCCATTAATAGCGTACTTAACTACGGAATAGCCTGATCGCTGGTACCTGCCGTTATTAAAAGGTTCTTCTTTATTGTCAACGGGAGCCACATATCCCGAGATTTCAATTGCTTTTGCCCGTGCCTTGCTGAGATGTTGTCCTATATCTTTTCTTGATGATAAGATTTTATTAACGAGTTTTTCCGTTTCTTTCTTATTCAGGTCAAAGATAAGGTTGCCGCCCACTGAGGTGGAGATCTGTCCCGTGGGGGTTACTTTAAGTTCTCTTAATTCTTTTTCAGTCAACAGGTCAAGTTGTTCTTCGGCGGGATCGCCTGCAATATTAAAATGTTTCATAAAGAAAGCATAGATGGCCAGTCGTATGGAAGGCGTCATCCAATGATTTGAATCATCTTCCGCGTACGCCAGGAGATCTTCTTTTCCAAATGCCCTGTATGCAATTTTCGCTTCCCTGTAAGATTCCATCGCTCCCTGGTATGAAATGTATTGGTCACGGGATACAAAGGTCATCAGCGTAGGTTTGGGTGCTCTTACTTCAATGAGGTCTTCAAAGCTGATACCCTTTTCGAGTCCATGGATAAATATAGTTTCAGCATCCGCTGCTCCTTTCGCTTCGAGTTGCCTTCTTGAAGAGGTAGACCAGCTGCAGGGAATAGAGACTTTCACCCGGTCGTCGAATGCGCCGATATAGGAAGTGATCGTGCCTCCTCCTGAAAACCCGGTTAACCCGATCCTTTCCGGATCTACCTCCTTGCGGGTAAGCAGGTAATCAATGCCTCTTATTCCATCCCAGATAAAATATTTACCGGGTGAAATCCCCGAAATAAAACATTGGTTGCCGAAATAGCAATGTTCTATAACGGAATAACCAATAGAAGAAAAATTCACTGCGGTATCAAAATACTGGACATGCTCTCCCTGGCCGGGAGGGTCGATGGTAAGAACAATCATTCCTTTTTTTACCAGGTTGGCAATGATGATCTGGTATAGTTCCACTTTGTAAGCTTCCTGGTCGTGCCCCATAACATTTAGTATGGCCGGGTATTTTTTATTGATCTTTTCAGGCAGGTAAAGGCATCCCGTTACATAGGCTCCGGGAAAAGATTCATAGATGATCTTTTCAATCCTGTATCCCTCTTTTTTTACCGTGCCGGTGATCCTTGCGTTAAGCGGTCCTTTTTCAGGAAACTCACCCATTATTTCCGAAAGTTTTTCCCTTACCTCCCGTTGTCTTTTCAGCCAGTCGCCGGGGGTAATTAGTTTTTTTATTCCTGCATCCCTGGCATCATAATACTCAAATGCCTGGCTGTTGAGATGATTGATAATGAGGCTCCCGGGATTGTTCCACCTGATCCATTGCTGAAGTACATTTAGGTTTTCTTCATCTGCGGGCGCAAAGGAAGCGTTATAATGAACAGGTACAGGGTTTTGTTGTGCGAAACTAATGTATGCCTGCAGCATTAAAAAAGTTACGATAACGGTAAAATTGACTGGAATTTTTTTAAATTCAGGCAATTGGATTTTATGGTACATTTCCGGATGGATTTTTTGTTTTGAAACAAACAAAGCTACGATATTCGCCGGGTTACCTGCCAATTCTCCTTGCCATACATTTATTTCAGCCCTCAGCTGCCCATTTCAATTTTTTTACCATAAGACTTCAAAGTAATTTAAATTGCGAATTACCATATATAAAAACTCATCATCACCGCGGTCATTCCTTGTCCTTTATTTTCGGCCAGTTATTATTCGCTTGCTCAATAAATTCTTTTTGTTTTTTATTCCAGAGGCTCTGAACATTTTTATTATAGTTTAAATAGAGTTTGCCATCCACAATTGTCCATGCACCGGGATCAGTAGACGCTTTGTGTCCGTCAGCCGTGCCATACGCGCAATAACCTCCATATTGTGGAGCATATTTTTCAGGTGTGGCTTTAAATAATTCAAGATTTTCTTTGGTTGAAAAAAGCCACACACTTCCTTTCCATTCAAAAGATAAACCGGTACCCCCCTTAACTGGTTGACCTTCCTTAAAATATGCCACTGGGTCATAACCGCGTATGGCGCCAGCCCCGGTTTTAAAAACTTCCGACTTCTGCGCAAAAGCCTGTAGTGAGAGGATTAATAAAATGCCTGCAAGTGATAATAAATTTTTCATAATAATTTTTTAAGCAACAAAACTAATCCTGGCTTATTTCACCAATTGTCGTCTATACGACAAGCCCATGTATTGGAATAGGCTTCAACCTGGTTTGTGTCAAAACCAGGTTCCTTAAACAAACAATATGTTTTCGCTTACTCATCACAGGTTACTCATCACACGTTACTCATCACAGGTTACTCATCACTCATCACTCATCACTCATCATTTTCCCTCCATAGTCAGCTATCTGACAACCGGTTGTTTGCAAATACTTTCATTTTGTAACTGAAAAAAAGAAAACTATGCAACATCATTTCGATATTATCATTATCGGCACCGGCAGTGGTGGCGGTACCATTGCGGGAAAGCTCGCAGCAAGTGGTAAAAAAATCCTGATCCTTGAAAGAGGAGGATTTATACCTAAGGAAAAACAAAACTGGGATCCCCATGAAGTAGTAACAAAAGGAAGATATCGTCCAAAAGAAAATTGGTATGATAAAGATGATCAGCCCTTTCTTCCCTATATTCATTATAATGTTGGCGGAAATAGTAAGATGTATGGGGCCGCACTGTTTCGTTTCCGGGAAAGCGATTTTAAAGAAGTTCAACATTACGGAGGGCTTAGCCCCGCCTGGCCATTGGGTTATGAAACGCTCCAATCCTATTATGACGTTGCAGAGAAATTATACCATGTTCACGGTAAACGCGGCGTTGATCCCACTGAGCCGCCGGCCAGGGTAGCGTATCCATTGCCACCATTGCCTTACGAGCCGTTGATACTGGAACTGGATCAAAAATTACAAGAGATAGGCCTTAAGCCATTCCCGTTGCCTATGGGCGTAAACCTGCCCCAGGATTCAAGCAAAAATGCATCACCGCTGGTATTGGAAAATTTTGATGGCTTCCCTGACCTGACCGATTCCAAAGCTGATGCCCAAACGGTGGGTGTAAACAGTGCTTTAAAGCATAATAATGTAGAGATGATCACACAGGCTTATGTGGAAAAACTGATAACCGATAAATCAGGGACAAAGGTAATATCTGTTGTTGCGTGCATAAACGGCCGGCAACAGATCCTTTATGGAGATATTATAATTGTAGCATGCGGTGCGGTGAACAGTGCGGCTTTGTTTTTGCGCAGTGCCAACGAACACCACCCGAATGGCCTTGCAAACTCGAGTGACCAGGTAGGCCGCAACTTAATGCTCCATCATAATGGTTGCCTTGTTGCATTTACAAAAAAGATAAATGATTGCGTATTTCAGAAATCACTCGGGCTTGCGGATTTTTATCATGGAGCAGATGACAGTGAATTCCCCCTGGGCGAAATTCAATTGATGGGCCGCAATGATCCTGATACAATTGTTTGGATGGGGAATGATCTATACCCCGGAGAGTCTTATGAACAGTTAAAACAGCGATCGATCGATTTCTGGATTACAGCGGAGGACCTTCCTTCAGCAGATAACCGGGTAACACTGCGGGAAGACGGCTCGATAAAAGTGAACTATACCAGGACCAATTTTACAGCTTATGAAAAACTAAAAGAAAAGCTGAAGCAGGTTTTTGTAAAATTGGGCGAATTGGATGCCGGCTACAAAGACGTGCAATGGAAAGGATATGACCTGGACATAAGCGGAATGAGCCACCAGAACGGTACGTTGCGTTTCGGAAATGATCCGGATTCATCTGTACTGGATTTGAATTGCAAAACTCATGACCTGGATAATCTGTATGTGGTAGATGCAAGTTTCTTCCCCTCCTGCGGCGCGTTCAATCCGGCGTTGACTATCGCTGCAAATGCATTGCGGGTAGGGGATCATTTATTGTCAAAATTCTCTGCCATGAATAACGAAATAAAACAATTCGCTACCCTTACACTATTGTAATGTCAGGTATAAAATGACCCAAAGTGGGCGCATTTGCAGGCACAGGACCGGACACATGCGCCTGCATCATACTTACACTTAATTATGAATGAAAATAATTCCGGTTCTGCAGGAGGGTGGGAGTGAAGTCAGTTGATGGGTTAAACAAGAGCGTTCTGTTTAAATAGACTTTCCATTTTACCCTCTTCATACCTGCTTTGTTCGTGTCGAAAATAAATACTCAAATTCATGACCAGGTAATTTTATTAACGTCAATTTTTTTATGGAAGCTTTTAATCTTTTTTTTGAACAATCAGCTGTA
>JBDTWP010000182.1:0-12649 GCA_040006615.1 Ferruginibacter sp. | reverse complement strand
GCGTACAACTGACTACTGATAATTACAGCAGTCACCAATAAAAATTTCTTTCTCATGTTTGAAAAGATTTTTTTGTGACTGCTTCCGGAAAATTGAGATGCCGGTGATAACACACAACACCGGTTAGAAATATAAATGCTTTGCAGCGCTTACATTCCATGCCTTTCACCCGAAAGCCGTGAATGATTAAAAATGATGACTGGCAGGTCTTCTGACTTGGCATTGCTGAATACCTTCCCGCCCGCCTGATGGTGGACAGTGGTATGAAGATTCAACAATATGAATGTCAAATGGTGAATAGCATAATTTTTGAGGATTTCACTTTTGCTCATTGACGTTCACCTGGGCCTTTACAGCTACGGGGATAGTGCCGGAATTACACGGGCTTCCCTTTTAATCCCGGTTTCAATCGGGAACCAATTTCGTTGCAAATTTAGGAAGAAAGTTATGTAAGATGAAAATTAATTATTCCCGTGGCTCAACATAAATCAAGGGGTGTGCTGTGGATTTATTCATGCTATTATTTATTTACACATCGGCTTTCCTGCACCCTCTCCAACCGTGTTATGAAAATACCGGGCGCATCAGGCCGCCCTGTTTTTAAGGTTTGAACAAACCCTTTTGGTGAAAGCAAAGCAATTAATGCCAATTTGATCAGGATACTATTTACAGATGGTCGTTTTTACGGGCCTGACAGAAGTTAAAGCGAAAAAGTTACATGCAACATTCCTTTCACTTTCGTTTTTGTTTGTGCACTGGCAAAGTTTTGTGTTAGTGGGAGCTGGGCATTACAGCCAATGGTTATTTTATTAAAATTAACTTCAACCCCTGCAACTGAGTTCAGCAGGTAGCCGCCTGTTTCAGCTATTTTCCGGTTTGTAGATTTATTTGGTTCGCTATGGTCGTACATCAGGCCGGCGTTGGGGGTAATGGTTGTTTTTGCTTTTGTAAATGCATAATAAGCGATGCTAATAGCCGAAAACTTATTACCAAAAAAATACTGGTCATGGTTGGTGGTATTTATTTTATACCTGGCGCTGGTACTTAGGCCAAACCTGTTAATATTTATATCATACATGGCATTCAGCATAAAATCAGTACTTCCCGATCCTACCTGCGTATTGGCAAGCGCTATGAGGGTAGGATCGTTTATATTAATATTAAATTTGCCGGTGGATAGTTTTATTCCTGCCCCTAACCATAGCTGTTGCGTAATTAATTTCTTAGCGGCAGTCGCAGACGAAAGGTTAAAAACTTTGTAATTGCCAATCACTGCTATGTCTCCAATTCCATTTGAATTAAAAGTTCCGTCATCTGAAGCCTGGTGAATAATATTAAAGGGTACCAACGCCAATACCTGCCATCGATTACCAATGTTCATTCCACCCCACACTTCAATTGTTTGAAAAAGGTCTTTACTATATTGGGTTGGATCTTCCTTAATAGATGTATGAAAACTACTGAACTGGTACCGGATACCAATGAAACTTCGACTGAACTGTGGTAAAAGACCAATGTAATAATTACCCACTCCGCAACCGCAAATTTCGCAGGCCGAACTGGTAAAGGACAATAAAATAGTAAGTAAGTTTATGACAATATTTTTCATAATAAGATTTATTTGCTACATATTTAAAAGAACAACTTATGTTATTGGTTTGAACCGGGTGTGTCAACAAACAGCAAAACCGGAATCGAATAAGTATCCCTTTGCGACAGTAATTCCCGGAAGTAGTTAATGCCACCAAAGCAATATGGCCATTTTTTATTAATTATAAAAGCCGGATGACGATTGGATTCCTGTAAGATGCAACCTTCCTTATTCCCTCCATCTGTAATTGAGTTTTATGGATTTAGGTGCACGGTTACCTCCTTTTCTACTGTATGATTACCATGGTCCTCAGCTTCTACCCTTACTGTTGCATCAGTGCCAGCTGTTGCAATGCTCTTCCAGCCCTGGTCAAAATCATAACTTAAAAGTTCATGCACGCTGATTTCAAGGTGGTACAATATATTGCCGTTTGCATTGTTGGTAATTGTAAGTCTTAATTCATGCAGGCTGTTATCGGTGACCGTTCCTTTAATTTTTATACTATCCCCACTTGTATAAACCTCGTTGTTAGTGGGTAATGTTAAAGTAATGGTGGGTTGCGTTGGATCTGTATCCACCTCCCTGCCCTTATTGCAGGCGCATACAACCAGGTATATACCCAGCATAAGAGAGTTCGTTTTCATTTCAAAAAAATTGCAGTGGCAAAAAGAAAGAACCAGGGTCAATCCTATGCCGCTTGGGGAGGATGAAATATAATACTGTAAAGGTTCTGAGGTGTAAATGGCTGCTTGCCAGGAATGAATTGATTGTTAATTTCTTCCGCAAAGAAACTGGTGGTTACTTTTTTGAATTCCATAATAAAAAGCTCGTTCGTATCAACCCGTGTATTACTGTTTGGAGCATTTTCTTCCTTTGCTGTTTTGGCCAGCTGTTTTTTTAAATAACATTTGCCATTACACCCGCTCATTGGTTTACTGCGGCTGACGCAGAGGGTCTTGGTAATATAATCTTTATTGACCTCATATTTCAGGATCAACAGGTAACCGCTGCCAAGCTGGGCCAGCATGGGTATTAATAATATGGACGCAGCGAAACTTTTCATTTTCAATTTCAAATATAATCTTTTGTGTAGTTAAATGATGCTATGGATCATAAAAATTCAATTTCCCCGGTGCTGAATTTTATGCTTTATAAATTTCCCTTATCTTCAAAGGATGGGAGAAAAGCCGAAACTCAACCTGTTTGATTTTACCATGATCGTGGTGAGCCTGGTAATTGGCATGGGTATCTTCAGGGCTCCGGCAAATGTAGCAAAGGAATCACCTGATACTTTCTTATTTTTTGCAGCCTGGATCGCCGGGGGAGTTATTGCATTATGCGGTGCTTTAACTTATGCCGAAATAGGCAGCCGGTTGCCAGTGATCGGGGGCTACTATAAGATATTTTCTTATGCCTATCATCCTTCCATCGCTTTTGGCATTAACTGCATCATACTGGTTTCCAATGCAGCCTCGCTCGCTGCCGTGGCCCTTGTGGGTGGTGAGTATATTACGGCTGTTTTTAACCCTTCCATTAAAGACCCGGAATTTATGAAAGTGGCAGCCAATGCCGAATTCATTCAATCCATCCAAATCGCAATTGCTATTACGGCTATCGTAATTTTTTATGGGGTAAACCTGCTTGGCTTAAAAATGAGTGCCAAAACACAGAACATCCTGATGATAATTAAAATCATACTCATCCTGTTGTTGGTAGCGCCTGTCTTTTTTGCAGGTAGCACAGCAGTGCGGGTTAACGCGCCGACCATAAGCCCGGCATTGAAAGAGTATATCAAGGCTTTCGGCATAGGTCTGGTGGCAGTAAGCTTCACTTATGGGGGGTACCAGCAAACCATTAATTTCGGCGGTGAAGTAAAATGGCCAGCCAGAAATATTCCCAGGGGTATATTTTCCGGCATCTTTATAATCATCCTGCTATACCTGACCATTAACTATGCTTATATTAAAGTGATCGGTTTTGAAGAGTTGAAAGGGGCCAAAAACATTGCTGCTATTATGGCATCCAAAATATTTGGGATCAATGCCGAAAGAGTTTTATCGGGTTTTTTATTTTTAAGCGTTCTTGCATATGTAAATGTTTTATTGATGAGCAATCCCCGGGTAATGTATGCTATGAGCGAAGATAGAATCCTTCCACCTGTGTTTAAAAGGATGAACAAGAAAACAGGTGTAATAACGGTTTCCCTTACTGTATTCGCAGCCCTATGTGTGGCGATCATTTTTTGGTCAAAGAATTTTGATACTATCCTAAGCTTCACTATTTTTTTAGATTCCTTAGGCATGGTGTTATCCGCCGCCACCATTTTCATTTTGCGAAAAAAAACCAAACATCTGGACGATACCGGTATTTACAAGATGAAATTGTATCCTTTGCTTCCTGTAATATTTATCCTGTCCTATGTATTTGTAGCCATCAGTATTGCCCTGGATTATAAAAACAATAACAATGCCGCAATAACCGGCCTGTCCGTGCTGGCTTGCTTTGTTGTACTTTTCTTTACGGGCAAATTATTCAAAAAAACAAATCAATAAAATGGACATCTCCTACATCATCAATGAACTGGCGGAGGAAAGAGAAAACTATTTCAACGCCATTGCGCCGCCGATTATACAGAGCAGCAATTTCGCATTTAAAACAGTTGATGAAATGCGTAATGCTTTCGCGGATGAATACTCCACCTATTTATACAGCAGGGGGCTAAATCCTACGGTAGATATTCTACGAAAAAAATTAGCTGCTTTGGACAATGCTGAAGACTGCCTGGTATTTAACAGTGGCGCCTCAGCCATCTTTGCAGCAGTACTTGCCAATGTAAAATCGGGCGATCATATTGTATCGGTCAGGAAACCATATACCTGGGCCCAAAAGATGTTCAATGTGATTTTGCCACGTTTTGGTGTAACTACCTCGTATATAGACGGGAGCGAAATTGAAAATTTTGAACGTGCCATTTTACCCAACACTACCGTTATTTATTTGGAGAGCCCTAATAGCTGGGATTATGCCATACAGGATTTAAGGGCAGTATCCGAACTGGCAAAGGCTGAAAATATTGTGACCATTATTGACAACAGCTATTGCACGCCCATCTATCAAAAACCACTTGACTTTGGTATTGATCTTGCATTACAATCCGCGACTAAATATATTGGAGGCCACAGCGATACGGTGGCTGGTGTATTAAGCGGCAGTAAAAAAATGATGGAGCGTATTTTCAATTCGGAATATTTGACAATTGGAAGCGGTATTTCTCCATTTAATGCCTGGCTACTCTTACGGGGGTTGCGTACCTTACCCATGAGGCTTGAAAGAATTACCCAAACGACGCAGCTGGTTGTAAATTACCTCAGGCACCATAATAAAGTAGAAGCCGTCCTGTTCCCCTTTGACAATAGTTTTCCACAATACGAATTGGCCAAACAACAAATGCAAGGTGCCTGTGGCCTGGTTACTTTTATTATAAAAGCAGAAAGCGTAGAGCAGGTTGAAAAATTCTGCAACAGCCTGCAACATATATTAATGGCAGTAAGCTGGGGCGGGCACGAAAGCCTGATCATTCCCAGATGTTCGGGCATCCCGTCAAAATACTTTAATCCTGAAAAAAAAGAGCATCGTATGATTCGGTTGTATATTGGGTTGGAGGAGGCGGAATATTTAATGCATGATTTGGATCGGGGGTTTGAAGTACTCTGACAGGAAATTGAGATATTGAATAAAAGACGCGGCAAAAAATATTTGAAAAGGGTTGACTGGGGTGCATCCCCCGGGCATTTTTGTGATTGCAAAATCCAGGGTTTGGACAAAGATGCAGGTACTTTCGCACAGAAAACTGTAATTGTACATAAAATCTTACTTATTTAGTCTAGTATTATTAACACATATTGAATATTTATGATGCCAGTATCTGAAAATAATCTGCCACTTATAAAATTGATAATAGGCCTTTACAAAAGGATGTTATATTTTTGTCGCATGCGTTACATAAGTTTTATCCTTATAGTCTTCATTGCTATGTGCAATACGGTGAATGCCCAGGAGAAATGGGATTTACGGAAGATCGTTGATTATGCGATAGCCAATAATATTACAGTTAAGCAGGCCGAAGTACAAGCCGGGATTTCTCAATTGGTATATAAACAAAGTAAACTCGGCCTGTATCCCAGTGCATCTTTAAGTGGAAACATGAGTTATAATAATGGTCCAAGCCAGGATGCATCTTTCAACTTAATTAACCAGGGCTACTTAGGCTCAGGCATCCAACTGCAAACCAGTGCTGATATTTTCAACTGGTATAGCAAAAAAAATACATTACTTGCAAATCAATGGGAGTTTGAGGCTGCCAAAGCAAGCACCGATAAATTAAAAAACGATATTGCTTTAACTGTAGCCAATAATTACCTCCAGATATTATTAACAAGGGAGCAGGAAAATATTGCCCAGGTGCAATTAAAGCAAACACAGGCACAATTAAGCTATACCCGTAAACTCGTGAATGCAGGTTCCCTGCCCGAACTAAATGCTTCTGAACTGGAGGCCCAGGAAGCCCGCGACAGTGCCAATTTTATTAGCGCCAGGGGAAGCGTGGTACAGGCCACGCTTGTACTGAAATCCAACATGAATATTGATGCTGCCGCACCTTTTGAAGTAGTGCAACCACCGGTGGAATTGATACCTATCGAGAAAATCGCTGATCTTTATCCCGACGATGTATATGCACTCGCTGTTGTAAACCTCCCCCAGCAAAAGGTAAACGATTTTAAATTAAGAGCTGCTCAAAAATCAGCGGCTGCTGCGAAAGGAAATTTATATCCCACCATTTCCGCCTTCGGTAACCTTGGTACTGGTTTTAACAGCAGAACCAATGAAATTACTGGTTTTTCTCAAAGTATTGATACGATCGGGACGGCGGATGTTAATGGTTTACACTACCCCGTGACCAGGCCATCCGCTATACCCAAATTTGGAAAATCCACATTTTTTAACCAGTATAGTCAAAACTTTCGCCAATCTGTAGGGATTGGAATCAGCGTTCCTATTTTTAATGGTGCACAATTGCGTACCAACTGGGAGCGCAGCAAATTAAATATAAGGAATGTAGAACTGCAAAAAGAAGGAGATAATCAAAAGATAAAACAGGATATTTACCAGGCCTACAATGCCGCTATCGTTGCACTGGAAAAATTCAGCGCAAGTGAAAAAAGTGTAGCGGCATCTCAACGTACCTATGACTTTGCCCAAAAACGTTATGCAGTGGGCATGTTGAGCACCTTTGAATTGATCACCAACCAGAATAATTTGTTCAGGGCTAAACTGGAAATGGTGCTGAACCAATTTGATTATGTTTTTAAGATGAAGGTGTTGGAATTTTACCGGGGACAGGGTTTGAAGTTGTAGAAGCTGCCAGGCAAACCTTCACCCCCCACCAGCCCCGATAACTCACCCAAGGGGGACCAGGGGGGTAGGAGAAATGGAAGGTTTTTATTCGGGCAAAGATTATAATGCTGGATACAACAACTATAAGCACAAAATAACAAACAGATTCAAATATGAGCAAGACAGTAAAATGGATTTTAATCGGACTGGTGGTTTTAGTGGCAACGCTTGGTGCATTAAAAGCCGCGGGGGTATTTGGTGAAAAGCAAGGCACCAAGGTAACTGCGGAAAAAGCGCAGAAACGTACAATTATTGAAATCGTAAATGCCAGTGGTAAAATATACCCGGAGATAGAAGTAAAAGTGAGCCCCGACATTAGCGGTGAAATAACAGAACTAAATGTGCTGGAAGGCGATAGCGTAAAGAAAGGCCAAATAATAGCCCGTATTTATGCTGATATCTACAGCATCCAGGCCAACCAGGCAAGGAGCGGAGTAGCGCAAAGCGAGGCGCAGGTAGCTAACTCACAGGCTGCATTAGACGCATTTAAAGCACAAATGGAGCAGGCGCAAAAAACATTTAACATGCAAAAACAATTGTTTGATGATAAAGTGATCAGTGCCAATGAATTCAACCTGGCGGATGCCAATTACAGGAGTGCACAGGCTAACTACAATGCAGCCAAACAAGGAATTCGCGGAGGGATGGCGGCTATACAAAGCGCCCAGTCGAACCTGGCCAAAGCCAACAAAGATTTGGGTCGTACTGCGGTACTAGCGCCAATGAATGGCGTGGTTAGCTTGCTGAGTGTAAAGAAGGGTGAGCGGGTAGTGGGAAGCAACCTGATGTCGGGTACCGAAATGTTGCGTATCGCGGATATGGCCAAAATTGAAATCCGGGTAGATGTCAGTGAGAGCGATATACCTAAAGTTCATTTGGGGGATAGCGCGATCGTAACTGTGGATGCTTACAGCGATCGGAAATTTAAAGGCATCGTAACGCAAATAGCCAGCAGTAACAACGGAGCGGCTACGCAAACAGCGCTCGCAAATACCAGTACCGATGTTACCAACTATAAGGTGTACGTGCGGTTATTGCCCGAAAGCTATTCCGATCTGCTCGGCAGAGGCGCTTATCCTTTCAGGCCGGGAATGAGTGCCAGTGCTGACATTCAAACCAAAACCCATATCAATGTTTTGAGTGTACCGATCAATGCAGTTACCACCCGTGAAAAAAATGACAGCACTAAGAAAAATACGAGTGTAGTGGCGGATGCATCTGCCCCGGCAACCGCTTCGGCTGATGAACTCGAGGTAGTAGTTTTTTTAGTAGATAAAGAAGGGGTGGTAAAAAAGACAAAAGTAAAAACAGATATACAGGATATTAATTATATTGAAATTACCGAAGGCCTGAAGGGAGGCGAAGATGTGATCACCGGGCCCTACGATGTGGTGAGCAAATTATTAAAAGAAAAAGACAAAGTGAAAGTAGTGGATAAAAAAGATCTATTTGAGCAGAAAAAGGATTAGGTGGCTCCACCGGCATCCCAAAAGGCAGGGTAGTTTTGCATGTATGATTAGCTGGTAAACTTTTGTTTATCGGATCCTGATAACCAGAATTTCTAAAGACAACTTTTCAGGAATTGAAAAGTTGTCTTTATTTTAAAACGTCCTTTCAAATAGCAATTGAAAATTGTGTCATAGGTTCCACTTCCCCAGTGCAAAATTAATTTCATTGGAAGAGAATTGTAACTGTAAAAACAGTATATTTACCGGCCCGTTAAACTGTACCACAAATGATTTATTTACGCAATTTGCATGGCCGTCAGTTGACCCAATCCAATTTTTCTTCCATAAGACCATGTAGATCCATTAACAGGAATATCATCATTTCAATTCAATAAATTAGCAAGGATGAAAAGTTTTTTTACCAGGGGCCGACTTTTCTTATTTGTCTGCCTGATTTGCAGTTATTCCTCTTATTCTCAAAATTCTGTACTGGTAAATTTTGGAAGCGCCACCTGCTACAATACAAACGCTCCTGTTTTTTCACTTATCAATAATCCTTTAAGTGTTTCTCCATCTTTGTTAACGACATGCGATCTAACTACTCAATTACCCGATTTTTTCAGCGTATTTATTGCCTACAACCCGAGGAATAATAAAGTATATGTGGCGGATGTAAGGAGCGGTACCAATACAAAGATCTGGGTGTTGGATATGGGCTTGCCATCAAATATCGCCTGCCCGGTCATACCGGTTGCACCTACCTATTCGTATAGCTATGTGTCTAATAATTTTGAATTTGATAATAATGGTGACCTGTGGTCGTTTTCAAATTATGATGTGAGTACCGGCCAATGTAATATGGATAAATTTGATGTTACTACCGGGAATGTGATCAATACACGGGTATTGCAATTTCCGGCCGGTAATTTCCCTACAAGTATTAACAGTGGTGATCTTACCATTTTACCCAATGGCCGTATGTTTGCCACGCTTGGCAGCGAACCTTCAAGACTTTATGAAATATTTGATTACAGCAGCACCAGTAATAATGCAACAGCCACCTATTTACAAACCTTGCCAAAAGACTGCTATGGCATAGCTTATCTGAATGGACAACTGGAAGTTACGGGGATAGATTTTACAGGCTCCTGCTATTATTTTGATTATACGATCAGCACCTATACCCTGGGAATACAAAAACCGTTTCAAATCGGGCAAGGTCCCATTGACAATTCGAGTTTTACACCTTCGGTGGGTACCACCAAGCGATTAGAGAATGCAGTGAAAGTAAACGGAAATACGGCCGATCTCACCTTTGAAATATATGCAAAAAACCTGGGGAATGTGATCATCAACAATATTAATGTAACAGATGACCTCGGAGCTGTATTCGGGCCGGCTAATGTATCGAATGTAAGTACGTCATTTGTAGCAGGTGCCAATATTGGCGGACTCTCGTTGAATCCGTCTTACAATGGAACCACCGTCACTAACCTGTTAAACGCAGGCCAGAATTTACCTAACCAGACATTCAATAATACCGGTTATTATTTCAAGATATTGGTAAAATGCCGGGTGACTAACCTGGATGCTGCTACGATTTATTTAAATTCTGCTATCGCCAGCGGAACAATTGGCAATACCGGTAACGGCAGCCTGATCAATGTATCTGATTCCTCCAACAACGGCACAGAAACGGTGGTAGACCCCAACAACAATGGTATTGCAAACGAGATCGGTGAGAACATACCTACGCCATTCAATTTTAGCACCCTTCCTGTTCGCTTTATTAGTATAGCCGCTTCCTTTAACAATAAGACTTCTTCTAAAATAAAATGGGTAGTGGCGACACCGGCCATCAATGCGGTAAAATTTGAAGTAGAATATAGTGCAGATGGAAGGAACTGGATGCAATTAGCACAAATGGAGATCACCAATTATAACCAGGGAATTTACCAGTTCATCCACCAAACTGTTCCTGCCGGCAATTTGTATTACAGGATTAAGGAGGTGGATAATGATGGCTCCTATGTTTATAGCAGGATCGTTTTGCTGCATAATAAATTAGATGCGAATTATTATGTGATCTTTCCCAATCCTGGCAACAAATATATCCAAATTGATGCACCGTATTTTACCAGTGGGAAAACTGAGATTGAGTTGTATGATGCCAACGGGAGGAAAATATTATCGAAAGGGATGATCGGTTCTTCTGAAAAAATCAATACAGCTTCTTTGGGGGAAGGAACTTATCTTCTGAAAATAATACATAATGAAGAAGTGAAAACACAGACGATATTAATTGTGCATTGAGGCCCCCTTTGGATGTAGGAATGTTGTATTGTATCAAAGGTTGAAATTCCTTCACTTCAAAGCAAGTTTTGTTTTCCTGGTAAAGGTCTCAGACCCCCGCAAGCGGGGCAGGTTGTAAGACCCTATCAGGAAAACAACTGTTCAGCAATAGCCACAGTTTCAGGCTTGCCTACATCTACCAGTTTATCACCGGTATGATCGTAGCCGAGAATCAGGTGATCCGCGGCAAGATCAAGATAGGGTTCGGTAAGGGAAAATTTCCCGCGCTGACCTATCAACGAAAATATTTCGGGTTGGAAAACTACTACGCAACTGTAGGCTTTTTGGATCAATGTTTCCCTGGTTTCAGGGGCGACCAGGCAGGGCCCTTTTTCCTCCCCGGTTTTTACATTTCTCCATCCACATAACCGGTCATTCTTATCAAATAGAAAGTACCTGGAAGTCACCCTATTGGTTACACCAAAACTAATCAATGGTTTACGATGCCGGTGAAATGCAAATAGCTTGTTTAAATTGAGATCAGTAAGTATATCGACATTCAGCGTGATAAAAGGTTCAATTCCTTCAAGTAAAGGCCGTGCTTTTACCAATCCCCCGCCGGTTTCCAACAATTCTTCGCGTTCATTACTGATCGTGATATTACTTCCCCACCCGTTATTTTCTTTTACCGCGTCAATTATTTGATCTGCAAAATGATGTACGTTCACCACTGTATCGGTGATGCCATAGGCTTGCAGGTATTCTATGTTGCGCTGCAATAAGGATTTACCATTTACCAATACCAATGCTTTGGGATGTTTTTCTGTCCAGGGTTTGAAACGGGAACCAAGGCCGGCAGCGAATATCATTGCTTTCAAATTGTTGATAGTTAATAGTTAATGGTACAGGCTTCGAAATATTTATAGGTTATTAATAAATCGAACTAATTACGAAATGTTCGAAGTTCATTGTTAGGGATGCATCCCAACTATGAAACATCAACCTTCAACCCTTTTCACCCAATTCCCCCTATTCTGATGATTCAATTCAATCTTCACCCTAAACTTATTTCTCAAATGCCTGGCCACTGCCTCTGCTGCGTATACACTCCGGTGTTGACCTCCCGTGCATCCAAAATTGATCATTAAATCTTTAAAGCCGCGTTTAATGTAATCTTCCACCGATATATCTACCAGGCTATAAATACTGTTTAAAAAATCCGGCATTTTGGTTTGCTGTTCCAGGTAATCCTTTACCGGCTTATCTATGCCGCTTTGCTTTTTGAATGCCTCGATACGCCCCGGATTTAATATACCCCGGCAATCGAAAACAAAACCACCCCCATTTTTTGTTTCGTCTTTAGGGTAGCCTGTTATTAAATAAGAAAAGCTGTTTATTTTAACTACCAAAGGCGTATCCACGGTAGCCTGGATGGGCGTAAACTCATGAATCACTTCATCGCTGATACAAATTTCCAATACTCTTTTAAACTCTGGTACGGAAATGCCCATGCTCTGGTTGTTGATAAACCACTTTAAATTTTGCAGTGCCAATGGAATACTGGTTAAGAAATGGGCTTTCCGCTCAAATAACCCGCGGAAACCATAGGCGCCCAACACCTGCAACAGCCGTATCAGCACATATCCGTTGTACTGGCTTCGAAAAACATCCCGGTCAACAGGCTGATCAACAATTTTTTCAAACGCCATTATATAATCGTCGAGCAAAAACTGTTTCCAGTTATCCGGTAAATTTGCCCTGGCCTGCCACAATAAAGATGCTACATCATATTGTGGGGCGCCCCTCATTCCGCCCTGGTAATCTATAAAATGAACATTGTCATCAGGGGTTATCATAATATTCC
>JBDTWP010000181.1:0-12668 GCA_040006615.1 Ferruginibacter sp. | reverse complement strand
TAACGTCAATTTTTTTATGGAAGCTTTTAATCTTTTTTTTGAACAATCAGCTGTATTGATCACCAATAATATCAGCCATGCAGTAGAAATTTTATCTGCACTGGTAATAGGTATTGCGGTTTTTAAAACTTTATTTCAATATCTGTGTTTGCCCGGTAATAAGAGTAAAAAGATCACTAAAGAAGAAATCAGGATACAGTTTGGAAGTTCAGTATCGGTTGCACTTGAATTATTATTAGGTGCCGATGTATTGGCCACGGCAGTATCACCTGATTGGAATGAAATTGGGAAACTGGCTGCTATCGCGATATTAAGAACAGCGTTAAATTATTTTTTAGAACGGGAGTTAAAGCATATTCATTCCAGGGCATAATTAAATATTACCCCTCCTATCCCTGGCTACCATGGGAACCAGCCCCTACGTTATTTAAAAACCAGTGCTGTGTTAACAATAACATGGCGTATCATTTTTTTATTACACGAATTAGGAAACACGAATTGCACGAATTAAAACATGTTTAATCACTAATTCGTGCAATTCGTGCAGAAAATTCGTGTCATTAATTTAGGTCATTTTTTACACTTAACATTACACTAGTCCACTATTAAAGCGATAGCGAAAGGCCATTCTTTAACACAGTTGACAGGGCTCCCCTTTAGGGGTTGGGGGCAGTAACTGGCGGCAGTTGTCTTATCACCCTGCACGGATTACCGGCAGCCACAACATTCGGAGAAATATTCAATTCCCCCGCTAACATTTTCTGGTATTCAGTTTTTGTTGACATAACTTCAATTTGAATACAAGATATTTAATAAATGTTTTGTATACAGTCAGGTGTTTGACAATTACAGTGCGCATTCATTTCTTTCTTTGTGCTATGAGAGCAATGAATATTCACGTTGTAAGCAATAAAGAGAGACCTGGACATGTAATCGCCACGATTAGGCAAAACTGGAAATTGTACCTGATGGAAGCATTGGGCCTTGCTATCTTCATGGCTTCCGCTTGCTTTTTTGGCGGCATGATGGAAGGAAATACCGCGATTTTTCACAACGCCATTCCGGATGATTTTGAGCGCCGTGTGTTGATGGGATTGTTGATGGGTTTAACAGCTTTGTTCATCTTTTATTCCCCCGTAACTTCAGGTTCAGGAGCCCATATTAACCCGGCGGTTACTGTTACTTTTTTTCGCCTCGGGAAGATCAGCAAAACAGATACTTTTTTTTATATAGGTTTTCAGTTTTTTGGTGGCACAGCAGCGGTGTACCTCATGCAATGGTTGATGGGAGATACCCTGACTGCTGCACCGGTAAATAGTGTTGTAACGGTGCCCGGCAGGTACAGCGAACTATCCGCGGCGCTTACCGAATTCTGCATTGCTTTTATAATGATCACGATGGTACTGTTTACATCTGCAAATCCCAGGCTGAAAAAGTATACAAGGATATTTGCTGCATGCCTGGTATGTGCCTATGTTATTACCGCCGGTCCCGTAAGTGGGTTTGGTATGAACCCTGCAAGAAGTTTCGCCTCCGCAGTTCCAGCACACATGTATACTTCTTTCTGGATATATATGGTCATCCCTTTTGCCGGGATGCTGACTGCAGCGGAATGTTATGTGGCAATAATGCCGGTAAATAGAAAATCCAAACTTGTACCTGGCTAAAATAGAATAGAGATTTCACCATTCACCATTCATCAATCACCAATCACCAGTAATGAAAAGGTATTTAAAGATCTCACTAATTAGCGTCGGTTTATTTCTTTCGCGGAATTATTTATTTGCACAGGTTAAAAAGGTCGGTCCCATAGGTATTACCGTAAAAGATATGGACAGGTCGGTAAAGTTCTATTGTGAAGTGCTGGGGTTTATAAAAATTTCGGATAATGAATATACTGGTGATAATTATGATAAGCTGCAAAATATATTCGGCTTAAACATTCGGGTGGTGAAAATGAAACTGGGCGATGAAGAGATTGAGCTTACGGATTATTTAACGGTTGGTGGACGCAGCATTCCTGAAGATGCAAAGAGCAACGACCTTATTTTTCAGCACATAGCCATTGTGGTGAGTGATATGGATAAAGCGTACCGGCGGTTAAAGAAATTTAATATCCGGCAGGTTTCCACCGCACCGCAAACATTGCCTCATTCAAACCTGGCTGCGGCCGGTATCAGAGCATTTTATTTTCATGATGTGGACGATCATAACCTGGAGCTGATCTTTTTCCCAAAAGGCAAGGGACTTCAAAAGTGGCAGCAAAAAACCAATAGATTATTTTTGGGAATCGATCATACAGCCATTGGGGTAAGTAATACGGACAAAAGCCTGGATTTCTATCGCGGTATATTAGGATTGTCCCGGAAAGGTGAAAGCTGGAATATGGGAACAGAACAGGCCCACCTGAATTTTGTGGAAGAAGCCAGCCTGCGTATCACTGGCCTCCGGGCCGATTCGGGCCCGGGCATCGAATTCCTGGAATATATTAAACCCGGCCCCGGAAAATCTTTCCCTGAAGGTTCCAGAACAGATGATATCTGGCATTGGCAAACTATTTTATTGGTGGACGACGTGGAAGCGTTGTACAATGAACTTAAATCCGCAGGCTATACTATTATCTCTAAAGAACTTGTACATTTCAGTAGAAAAGCTGGCAGGCAAAGTAAAGCCTTTATCGTAAGAGATGGGGATGGGCATGCGATGTTATGCGTAGAGGAGGAAAATTCAAATAAACATTGAATTCTTTCCTGTTAAAGTCACTTGCCTGACAATTGAACAGTTGATTTTTATTTCTCTTTGTATTCTACTAAACAAATTCGGACGATGAACAACGGCGGAAATATTACCTGTCCTCTTTGCACAGATAAAGTAGATAAACTGCTCTATCGTTTTCATGTGGAGAGCGAGCGGAAAGTGATAGCCAAAATAAAAGAACAAAATCCGGGATGGACCGAAAATGATGGTATCTGCAGCCGTTGCGTTGATTATTACAACACGGCTATTTTAATGGAGAAAGGCGTTTTTCCTTCCATTGGACCGCACTTTTCCGTGAAAAGCGCGGATGATTTTATTATTCTGCCAACGGCGCTTCGCCTTGATGCGGACCCCGGCTATACCGGTAAGGGCGTTACGATTTGTTTTATTGACAGTGGGTTTTATTTACATCCCGACCTTGTATCATATGAAAACCGGGTCAAAAAAATTGTTGACATCAATAGCCCGATGAACCCCAGGGAATATTTTTCAACCCCACACCAGGAAAGCTGGCACGGTACTATGACAACGGTAGTATGTGCCGGTGATGGATATATTAGTAATGGATTGTACAAAGGCATTGCAAGCGATGCAGAACTCGTTTTACTGAAAGTGCAAAATGAATCTGGTAAAATACCAACTGAAAATATCGTTAAAGCGCTGCAGTGGGTGTTGGAAAATCATATTTTGTACAATATAAAGATCGTCAATATGAGCCTGGGTGATGATGAGGACCTTTCTTTAAGGAGCAGTAGGGTGGACCAGCTAGCCGAAAAACTGATCGCAAAGGGTATAATAGTTGTAGCGGCAGTCGGGAACGATGAGTATGGATCCATCAAGCCACCTGCCAATGCACTCAATGTAATTGCAGTCGGAGGGGTGGATGATGATAATTTGCTCGGATCTGTTGCCGGGAAATTGTATCATTCTTCTTTTGGAAAAACAATGGATGCATTAATGAAGCCTGAACTCATGGCACATGCCATCTGGATAGCAGCTCCCATCTTGCCAGGTACAAAGGAGCAGGAAGAAGCGGAGGCTCTGTATAAACTGGTTAACACTCCGGACTATGAATTGAAACCGGCCCTGGCAGAAATTGTAAACAAAATAATATTAGATGCTTGCGTTTTAGAAAGAGATGATGTATCTTTTATCCGTGATGCAGTGAAGCAGCGGATTCAAGCCGCTAAATATATTTCAGCAAATTATATGCATGTTGACGGCACTTCCTTTGCCGCGCCAATAGTAAGTTCCATCATTGCTCAATTGCTGGAAGCCAACCCAAACTTAACACCGGCTTACATCCGTGAGTTATTATTCTCCACGGCAAGGCGGATAGATGGGATACCGGCGGAGAAACAGGGCTTTGGAGTGATTCAGGCCCGGAAGGCTTTATTAAAAGTATTGAAAAGGGAACCGGTCATGAAGGAACATCCGTCACCATTTATTAACTTTTCAAAAAAGACCATTGAATTTTATATTCAAAATGATTGCGCAGCCCAAATTGCGCTTGCCGGTAATTTTAATGAATGGGCTAAATGTGAATTGCTGATGGAACCTGGTAGAAACGGTATATGGAAGATCGGTATCCCTTTATTGCCTCCGGGACTTTATCAGTATAAATTTTATATAGATGAAAGCAGGTGGATGGAAGACGTGGATAATCCTTACCGTGAACCGGATGGATTTAGTGGATTCAATAGCATCCTGGTAATTGATTAAAAAATGAACAACTAATATTTTATGATAGCACAACTGATCCTGACGCTGGTACTGGTTTACCTCCTTTGCGGATTTATTTTTATTATTCCATTTATGATAAAAGGCATTGTCAAAGTGGATGAAGGAACCCGGGGCAGCAGTTGGGGATTTAGGTTGGTCATTGCTCCCGGTATTATTGTACTATGGCCCTTATTATTAAAAAAATGGATGATTGCAGGTAAGAGAGAAAAGATAAAAAGTCGATAAGTTTATAAGCTTGTGGTTGAGAAGTTGAAACGTCGATAAGTGGAAAAGCCGGGGAAGTGAAAAGTTGAAAAGTGACTATTGAATTAAGACTTTCAACCCGGAGTTATTAATATAGGAAACAATTGCGGTCCTGACATTTGCAAAACACAGGGTTGAATTTGAATAACCACAAGTAAAACCCATGGATGAATTGAAAAGTAATAAGAAACATCATGATCAAAAAACAAAGAAAAAGACACCTGCAAACCTGGAGCGTTCTTGCGGTACTGATTCCTGCGGGAATCATCAGTGCATGGCTGGTGGTACCCGGGGCGGTTACTGAGCGGTTGTTGCAACCGGCCCCCGCCACGGGATTACCAATTGTAACCGGATCTGATGAAAAAAATAATTATACCGCAAACCTAAGAAGCAACAACGACCGGTCACAATACCAGTTGGAACTAATTCAAAAGAAAGCATCCACGGCTCCTTCCTTGCTGATATTCCAGGCGGCAAATGGTGACAGTGAATTGATCGGCAGGGTAGAGACAAAGGGAAGATATTATTTTGCTTTGAAACCGGATTCAACAAAACCTTACAGTTTTATATTGTATGATATTTTTCACAAAGAAGTGATAGATTCTATCATCTTCAAAACTAATCTCAGGATTAAAGGCTAATGATATGAGTGCATCTTATACAGCAGTTGGCTGGAACAGGCAGAAGAAATTATACGACCGGGCCATCGCCGGTTTTTGTACAGTTTACCTGATTGTATTTGTTTTGTTTACGGCAGTAATAAACCCGGATTATACTTTCGAAACAGTTTTGATCCGTTCCACTTCCACCCTGGCGGTATTGCTGTTGCATGTAATATTGAGCATCGGACCTTTGGCCAGGATCAATAAGAAATTTCTACCTCTTTTGTACAATCGCCGGCACCTGGGTGTTATTATGTTTTGTATTGCGGCCGTCCATGGATTGTTCAGCATTTTACAATTTCATTCAATGGGAAATGTGAATCCTTTTGTTTCTTTATTTACTTCCGATACCAGGTTTCTTTCCTTAAGCGGTTTCCCTTTTCAATCCCTGGGATTTTTTGCGCTGCTTATTTTTTTCGCGATGGCCATTACCAGTCACGATTTCTGGCTGCACAACCTGTCGCCTAAAGTAT
Organism: Ferruginibacter sp.; assembly: GCA_040006615.1. GTDB lineage: Bacteria > Bacteroidota > Bacteroidia > Chitinophagales > Chitinophagaceae > Ferruginibacter. The sequence goes on along the minus strand of JBDTWP010000181.1, from coordinate 6,790 downwards.
GGAAGGCATTGCATATGTTCGTGTATTTGGCATATGCCTTAATCGTGATGCATGTAATGGTTGGTGTTATACAATATGAGACCCACCCGGCATATGTTTTATTGATTTCATTTGGTTCGGTATGGCTTATAACGCTGCACCTGGTTGCGGGGAGAAAAGAAGTTAACAAAGATGATCAGCAATTTGGCCCGGTTAACAATGGCTTTGTGGAAGTGTGCGAGCTAAGCGATTTTGAAGAAGGGAGGGCGAAAATATTCTGTATTGATAAGGAACGGATAGCGGTATACAGGCATGCCGATAAGTTGTACGCATTGCATAATGTATGTAAGCACCAGGGCGGTCCGTTGGGAGAGGGTAAGATCATTGATGGTTGCATCACCTGTCCCTGGCACGGTTACCAATACCTTCCGCAGAACGGTCAGTCACCACCACCCTTTAAAGAAAAAGTAAGTACCTATGCTGTTAAGGTGGATGCACTGAAAGTGTATATTAATCCAATCCCATTTGAGGAAGGAACTGAGACCCCCGGAGCCTTAATAAGTGAAAAGTTTTAAACTATTATTACAATAAACATGAATTTCGAGTATTCACCATTGCACATTCACCATTGACCATTCACCATGTCAGAACAAAATATGTTTAGCGAAATACAACCGGGGCACCCACCTCAACCCGGGAGGGAAGAAGATGCCTTCTATATCGGCTGGATGCCAAAAGCTCCCTTTTCTATTGCAGACCATGTGAAAAAGCTGTTGTTCATTCTTTTTCCGCTGGCATTGGTAATAGGATTGCTTATTGCATCATTTCAAAAGAAATTCTCAACGGCCAATTTTGAATTTGGTAAACTCACAGAGGTGAAAGGAATTTATTTTAATAAACCGGTGCCGGTAATTAAAGTGATATGTGGAAAGGATTCCTGGGGCAACGCATCGTTCCTAACTATTCCGTTGGTAGGCTATGGTAAATATGGCGCCGAAACAGCCCTCATGGAAATTGAGCGGCAGAAAAATATTTCGCTTAATCAAATGGAACTAACCCTAAGGGGTACCCTGCTATACAGTGATGGAAAAACTTTACTGCAGGTAAATAAAGATGATAACCCTCTGGTGAGTATCGGGCAGAAGGCAGATGCATCTTTAACCCCCCGCCAAAAAGATATGGGCGTACAGATCATTAAAGGAGAAATCGTGGACCCAAAATGTTTTTTCGGTGTAATGAAACCAGGTGAAGGTAAGGTACATCGCGATTGCGCTATCCGCTGCATTCTTGGGGGCATTCCTCCCGTATTGAAGGTTATGAATACAAAAGGTGAAAAAAACTATTATCTGATTGCTGGGCCTGCGGGTGAAAAAATGAACAAGGCAGTACAGGATTTCGTAGCCGAGCCAGTGGCAATCACGGCAAAAATAATTCAACAGGATGATTGGATCATATTGTATGTAAATGATTATAAAAGTATTCAACGCATCTCCGGCTCAGCATTGGCAAGGCCGGATGCTGACTTAATTGCCTGTGTGGCAGCCTGCTCAAAACAAAAGATTTCCTTAAATGGATTACACAACAACGCAAGGAAGCAGGATGAAAAGGATCAATAATATTTGCCCGGTCAATTCATTTTTTTATAATTATTTATATGAAACAGTCACTAGAAGTGCCACCTGGCCATACAGAGGAAAGTACTGCAAATTTATTGAATCAGGACCTCGGCCGCGGCGGAGCAGGGGGGCTTTATTCTTCAACTCATTTTCAGGAACAAAAAGAAACGCTCCGGCTAGAAACATTTAGTGACGGTATATTTTGCATCGCGATTACCCTGTTATCCATAGAGATTGGCGTAGAAGTAAAGCAGGGAATAAATAACCCGGACCTCGCACATGAACTTTTTCTAAAGTGGCCCATCTGCATGGCTTATGTTATCAGTTTTGTGAATGTATTACTAGCCTGGATAGGCCACCATAGTCTTTTCAAATGCCTCAAAAGGTCAGATAATTTTGTAATGACCAGCAATGGGCTGCTGTTAATGCTCGTGGCATTGGTGCCTTTTCCTACAAAAACATTGGGATTGTTCTTACTCACCGGCGCATTGAAGACAGCCGTAATTTTTTATACAGGCTATTTCGTGTTGATTAGTATGGCTTTCCGGCTATTGTGGTTTGCCGCATCCCGGAAAGGCGATTTATTGGTGAATGGAATTACAGCCAGCCAGGTAAGAGTCATGACCAGGAATGAAAATATAGGGTTAATTTGCAACTGCATTATATTATCAGTGGCTTTCATAAATCCATGGGTAGCGTTGGTACTGAGCTTCATAATGTGGGTTTACTGGCTCGCATTTGCATAATCGGAAAAACATTGATTATGATCAAAGTGCTGTTTTAACCAGAACTAAAAATGTCTGGCCTGGAGGTTTTCATGCAGTTTTCAAACTTAACACCGGTACTCAATTTATTGGTGAAGTCCCGCTAGTCATTGATTCATTGAGTCATTTTCACATTTCGATACATCGTCAGCGACCCGATTCGCTTTCTTATTGTATCAGGATTCATGTACCGTTCTTTAAGCATCGGAGTTCTCACATTATCAGCCCCGTCATAATTTTCATGATGTAAATTTTTGCGTACAAAAATACTCCAGGATAAGAGTTGATAACCCAGGCCGTGATCGATGCAGATACTGTCCGTTTTGAATTCAAAACGGTCGAGGAATTTATGCGATAAATTGCCAGCTCCCACCCGAAGCAATCCCAACACATGCTTGCCTGAAAAATCTGCCACATGGCTAAGTTCGTGTCCGATAACACCTACCTGGGCATTAAAATCCATTTTATTAAATAATATAGGAGTGAGCAAATTCATAGAGCTATCGCTGATGGTGATAATATAAGTGCGGAATTGAGGTGGAATTACAACACTGGTCCATGCAGGCCGCGTGGAAAGGGGCGAATAAGTATGCTTTACCCTGAATATGATACGGGTATTTAAAAGTTCAGGAAAATAGCTGAGCGCCAGTAAAACCTGTTTTTCATATTGTAAGGGAATAGTTTTGTACTTTCCAACAGCAGATTTAATGGCAGCATATTCCGGTGCAGTAAAATCAGTAGCGGCAAAACTTTGTGTTATTTTTGGTTGGCTCGCTTTTGCGTTAATGGTAATGAGCACCCAGCATGGTAAAAATAGCCATCTACCGATACATCCATTCGTATTCGTTATTTTGTGAATCCTGGTAATCCTCCTGAGTTTATATTAACAATAGCAAAATTTCAGCCAGAATATCCTTCGGTGCTCCGGCATTTGAATTCAAAGAAAACTCTTTTTTTGTAAACTACTTGTTAATAATCCTGACCTTATTCAATGGAGGCGAATGTCAATATAATAAATATTTCCTTTACCCCCTATATGATACCGGTATCGGGATAGGCATTAGTAATATTTTAAATAAAATGGGATAAAGAGAAAAGGAAAATCTTTTTCATCAATTAGATTGAAGGATTGTTTAGAGATATTGTTACCGGGCTTACTGCGTTCGTTAAAAACCTTATTAATCTTGTCACAACGGATCGTACATCTGTCCGCATAAGCTGCTTTTTTTCCCGCAACAATCAATAGAAGGAAGCTGGCAATCAGCATCGGAAAGTCGGTTGAAATTTTCATGACTATACTTTATTAAGATGGCAGACCGGTCTTTTGTCGGGACCATAAACTATCAATCCACTTTTTTTGTATCAGGGTAACCCGGTACATTCAATCCAAGAGTGATATGCCTGGTTGCCCGCAACATCCCGTCTTTCAAATAGGTTTTCAGGATGCCGTTTCCTCCCCTTGGGTGAGGCCTGTTTCGTTCTTCTTTTGGTAAATACGGATCATCCTCAAACAAAAATTCATCGATCCAGTATTCATTTTTGTCAGGTTCTTTTATAACGGGATGAATATGTTTTGGATTTTTGCTATGAGGATAGGAAACAGGTACCAGGGTATAGAATTTATAAAACCCGTTTTGATCGGTCTTTATCCAGCCGCGAATGTAGCCATGTCTTTTACCCCACCCTGTTTCCTTTCCAATTGTAGCATAATTTCCTTTTTGATCGGTATGGTAAATATATAGCACCACATTGTTGGCTGGCGTTCGTCCGTCAGCCTTGTAAATGATTCCACTGATCTCAATCTTAGGTCCCGCCTCGTTAAAATCAGGTAGCGTATCCACCGGTGTAAGTTTTTCAAACGGTAAGGGGCTTTCAAAAATGGCTACACAACCCTCACATCCATCACCAACGATGGAAGCCTGGCCTTTGTAGCCTTCCTGTTTTTTGGCATTTGTTTGGGAACAGCTATTGAGTGAAGTTGCAATTGCGAAAACAACCAGGAGAACGGAAGGTTTCATATTGAATGATTTAGAACACAAATTTTGATAATCGCTTATCAGTTTGCAAATAGTTTACACAAGTAGGAAAAAACACTTGATAAAAGGTAATTAGGTAATTAGAAAATTTGAAAATGAAAGAATGTCCTAATTTCATTTTCACATTGAGCCATTTTCACATTGAGCCATTTTCAAATTGAGCCATTTTCACATTTACCCATTTTCACATTGAGCCATTTTCACATTGAGCCATTTTCACATTGAGCCATTTTCCCATTGAGCCATTTTCAAATTGAGCCATTTTCACATTAACTAACATTTCGTCATGTAAAACTTACAGGAGATGTAATGCGTTTTACAATTCCAATTTTGTATTTTTAATTTGTAGTATGAGTGACACTCCATTTTTATTGAAATATAGACTCAACCATCTTTTTTTCTGGGTGCTGCTGTTTGGACTTTGGTATTTTTTACGGTACGAAGATTATTCAACCGGGGCGAAGGCCTTCCAGGTTACGCTCATTAAAGTGGTGGACCTCGCTTTGATGATCAGTATTACCAATTATATACTGATACCGCGATTACTTTACAGGAAGCGATACGCCTGGTTTGTAGTCTGCTTTGTGTTGCTCGTTGTTTTTAGCAGCGTTATGAAAATGAATATTTTGGGCAGGTTAATGAACAGCCCCGAATTGTATTCCCTGGGCGGCAACCTTAAAGCAAGGATTTACGATAACGTAATACCGCATTTTTTTTTAGTGATAGCTGGCGCCGCTATAAAACTGATGCTGGACTATGGGAAGCTGCAACAAAGAATGTCAGACACCGCCAAAGAGAAAGCCGAAGCGGAACTGAATTTTTTGAAGTCGCAGATCAATCCCCACTTTTTATTCAATTCCCTCAACTCAGTTTATTTCCTCATTGATAAAGAAAACGCCGGCGCAAGAAATGCGCTCCATAAATTTTCGGAAATGCTGCGGTACCAGTTATACGAAATGAATGATGCAACCATACCCGTTGAAAAAGAGATCCGGTACCTGCAGGACTATGTGGACCTCCAAAAACTGCGCAACGACGGGAATTACCCCGTAACCTTTAATTGTTCTCCGCGGGTGCAGGGTTTTTCGATTGAACCGTTGCTACTGATACCCTTTGTGGAAAATGCTTTCAAACATATTTCCCACTATAAGGACCGGTTGAATTTTATTAATATAGATATGGCACTCAAAAATGGAGAATTTTGTTTTGGGGTAGAAAATTCCAAAGAAGAAATGGGGAAAGAAAATGATCAGCACAATGGTATTGGTTTAAACAATGTAAAAAGAAGATTGGCACTGTTATATCCGGGCAGACATCGCCTTGAAATAAAAAATACTGACGGATTATTCAGCATCATATTAATCATTCAATTCTAAATTTAAGTCATGGCCATCAATTGCATAATTATCGACGATGAACCGTTAGCCAGAAAGGGTTTGAAGGAATATATCGAGGATGTGGACTTTTTGAACCTGTTGGGAGAGGCCAACAGTCCGCTGAAGGCCTCTGAATTAATGGCAAAGGGTGAAGTACAATTAATTTTCCTCGACATACAGATGCCAAAGATAACCGGCCTGGAATTCATAAAAACAATGAGAAACCCTCCCCCGGTAATATTCACCACGGCTTACCCGAATCATGCGCTTGAAGGTTTTGAGGTTAATGCAATGGACTACCTCATAAAACCTATTTCATTCGGCCGGTTCTTAAAAGCGGCGTTAAAGGCAAAGGAATATTATGAAATAAGGGATAAAAATGTAGCCGAAGGGCCCCTTGGAACTAACTATTTTTTTATAAAAGCTGATAATAAGCTGGTAAAAATATTCCTGGATGATGTATTATTTGCTGAAGGATTACAAAATTATGTGAGCATTCATACAAAAGATAAAAAATACATAACTTATCTTACATTCAAAGCTGTAGAAGATTACCTCCCAGCCGATAGGTTCATCAAAGTGCATAAGTCTTATATTATATCTGCTTCAAAAGTGGATAGTATTGAGGGTAATGAGGTTCAGATTGGCGATCGCCACATTCCCGTTAGCAGGAATATGAAAGAAGAAGTGATGGATAAGTTATTGAAAGGCAAATTTCTCAAACGATAGGCTATTTTATTCCGCCGGGGTTGATCGCCGCAAGTCTAATTGGGTATCTTGTTGACCGGGTTGTAAAATTAATTCCCTGGTACATTTCCATACATGGTCATCTGCTGACCCAACCAGGTTCCCGGAAATAAATATTTATTTTTATTTAATAGTGGGGGTTGACTTTTTTTTATAACTTTAAGAAAAAAAAATTATGACTATTAAAGAAATCTCAGACCGCCTGGTGGAACTTTGCTCCCAGGGACAATGGGAAACGGAGTCGATCCGATTACGTACGCCGGTTTCGGGAA
>JBDTWP010000180.1:0-12721 GCA_040006615.1 Ferruginibacter sp. | reverse complement strand
ACATTTTCACATTGAGCAATTTTCAAATTTTCAAATTAGATAGACATTTTCACATTGAGCAATTTTCAAATTTTCAAATTAGATAGACATTTTCACATGGAGCAATTTTCAAATTGTGGTATATTAATTTGAAAATGACCCAATTAAGGAGGGTTTTTCATTTTCACATTGAGCAATTTTCAAATTTTCAAATTAACATATTATGAACAAAATGACAGCGTATATAAAAGACTCATATAAAGAGTTGGTTGAAAAAGTAACCTGGCCAAATTGGGAACAATTGCAACAGTCTACCATGATTGTTTTGGGTGCTACCATATTTATTACCGCCATTGTTGGAGTAATGGATTTTGTCGCTAACGGAACTTTAACATTTATTTACTCTTTATTAAAATAATAATGGAAGAATCAATAGTTCAGGATAAGGAAAGTAAATGGTATGTTCTTCGTGTTGTGAGTGGGAAAGAGCGGAAGATCAAGGAATACCTCGATAAGGATATTATACGTAATGGATGGTCTGAAATCATTAAGCAGATTTTTTTGCCTGTGGAAAAAGTATATAAAGTCCAGGCAGGCAAGAAGGTGATGAGGGAAAGAAACTTTTATCCGGGTTATGTAATGATCGAAGTTGCAAGTAGTAAGCTGAACGATGATATGGTACAGCATATCAGCAATATCAGCAATGTGATGCACTTTTTAACCGATGGTAAAGGAAGTAAAGGGAACATTATTTCATTGCGTAAAGCCGAGGTCAATAAGATGTTAGGTAAGGTGGATGAAATGGGTGAAGGAGGCGGGATGACCATGAGTGAACCGTTTATTATTGGTGAAACTATAAAGATTATTGATGGACCTTTCAATGACTTTAACGGAATGGTGGAAGAAGTAAATGACGAAAAAAAGAAATTAAAAGTACAGGTTAAAATATTCGGAAGAGCCACCCCTGTGGAACTGAATTATATGCAGGTAGAAAAATTAGGATAGCATGCATGAGCCACAAGGGTGGCTTTTTTTATGTAAACTTTACTTTTCATGAAACGACTATTTTCTTTGATCCCGGTGCTCGTATTAGCTTTTTCGGTAATGGCACAACCTCCAAAGGGGCCTGCCAGTAAGGGAATGACCTTTGGAGAAAAAACAACTGCTGCGGGTGCAGTAAATGCTGATGAATTGTCCACCATCCTGGCCGGCAAACCTAGTTTGGAAGTTAAAGTGAAAGGCAAAGTGGTAGAAGTTTGTAAGATGATGGGATGCTGGCTAAAAATACAGACTCATGATGGCACGGTAATGATAAAAATGAAAGATGAATCATTTATGGTACCATTGGCTATAAATGGAAAAACCGTCATTGCAAATGGGATAGTCACCTTTAAAGAAACCTCAGTAGAAATGCTCAGGCATTATGCTGAAGATGCTGGAAAACCCAAAGAAGAAATAGCGGCAATAAATGAACCAAAGAAAGAAATGACGATGCAGGCAACCGGGATATTGGTATTATAGCATCACAGAAGCAGCACCTTTTTAATTACCCGGGTATTCCGGGATTTTTTTTGTACAACAGGCAATATTATTGAAATATTCCTTTACCTTTGCCGCCCCAAATAGTTCTTAGTAGAATTTATTGAATTGGGAGTCTTGCCAAAAACAGGACGCTATCACCAAAAAAATTATAACATGGCAAAAGAAATTACCGGCTATGTCAAGCTCCAATGTAAAGGAGGACAAGCCAATCCGGCACCGCCAATCGGACCTGCTCTGGGTTCAAAAGGTGTCAACATCATGGAATTCTGCAAGCAGTTCAATGCAAGAACCCAGGATAAACCAGGGAAAATACTTCCCGTTTTAATCACAGTTTTCGCTGACAAATCTTTCGAGTTTGTAATCAAAACTCCTCCTGCGGCTGTACAGTTAATGGAAGCAGCTAAAATCACCAGTGGCAGTAAAGAACCTAACCGCGTAAAAGTTGGTAAAGTTTCCTGGTCACAGGTAGAAGATATTGCTAAAGATAAAATGGCTGATCTGAATGCATTCACACTGAACAGTGCAATGAGCATGATTGCAGGTACTGCCCGCAGCATGGGACTAACTGTTGACGGTAAAGCTCCCTGGGAAAATTAATTATCAACCACAAAAATTTTAGAAAATGATTACTAAAAAAAGAAAATTAGCAAACGCTAAGGTTGATGTTAATAAAGCATATTCCTTAAAGGAAGCCTGCACCTTAGTGAAAGAAATAAACACCACCAAATTCGACAGTTCAGTTGATTTACATATCAAATTGGGAGTAGATCCCAAAAAAGCCGACCAGGCGGTCCGTGGTACGGTTTCGCTGCCTCATGGTACGGGTAAAACTAAGAAAGTATTGGTGCTTTGCACACCTGATAAAGTGGAAGCTGCCAAAGCTGCTGGCGCTGATTTCGTTGGCCTGGAAGAATTTATTACAAAAATTGAAGGTGGCTGGACAGACGTTGATGTTATCATCGCCACACCTTCCGTAATGCCCAAAATTGGTAAATTGGGAAAGGTATTGGGGCCGCGCAACCTAATGCCTAATCCTAAAACGGGTACAGTTACCAATGATGTGGCGAATGCCGTAAATGAAGTAAAAGGTGGAAAGATTGCTTTTAAAGTAGATAAAGTGGGAATCATTCATGCCTCGATCGGACGCATAAGTTTTGGTGCTGATAAAATTGCTGAAAACAGCCAGGAATTGATCAATGCCATTGTAAAACTAAAACCATCTTCTTCCAAAGGAATTTACCTTAAAGGTGTTAGCATGGCCAGCACAATGAGTCCGGGTATTTTAATTGATACTAAAACGGTACAAAATTAATTATGGTAGAAGCAGGAGAATAGCTTTTACACAAAATATTTGTTATGACAAAACAGGAAAAAAACGAAGTAATAGAAATATTGAAAGGAAAGTTTACGCAATACAACAATTTCTACGTTACTGATACGGAAAGTTTAACAGTCGCCCAAATAACCAAATTACGCAGGCATTGCTTTGACAAACAGGTGGAAATGCGCGTTGCAAAAAATACCCTCATTAAAAAAGCATTGGAAAGCCTCGATACTGAAAAGTATGCGGGCGTATATGATTCTTTACACAATGTAACTGCTCTTTTATTCAGCGAAAATCCTAAAGACCCGGCGCTGATTTTGAGTGGTTTCAGAAAACAAACCAAGGGTGAAAAGCCCGGGCTGAAAGCAGCATTTATAAATGGTGATGTATTCGTTGGTGATATTCAGTTGAAAGCGTTAACACAAATCAAATCCAGGAATGAATTGATTGGCGAAGTGATCGGATTGTTACAGGCTCCTATACAACGCGTTTTGAGTGCTTTACAAAATAAGGATGCAGCGAAAGCCGTAGATTCGGTTAGCACACCGGTAGCTGATGCAACTCCGCCAGTAGTAGGAGTTGGAAAACCAACAAATGTAGTAATACCACCAACTGAAGCAGCTAAACCAGTAACTGGAGCAACTACACCAACTGAAGTGGTTGCAAAACCAGCTGTTGAAGTAGTGCCACCTACACCTGCTTTATCGGCTGCCAAACCGGTACCCGAGGCACCTGCGCCAGTTTCAGAAATTGAAAAGCCAGTTGCTGAAGCAACTGATCAGGCAGCAAAGGCTGAAAAACCGGTAGCCGAAACAACCGCATCAACAGAAGTGGTTGCAAAACCGGCCGTTGAAGACCCTGCGCCAATTGCAGAACCTGAAGCAACGGCCCCAACTGCTGAGGCTGAAAAACCTGTAGTTAAAGTAATTGTATCCAAGGTAAAGGTTGAAAATCCAGTGGACGAAGCAACAACTGCACCAATTGCAATAGCTGAAAAGCCGGCAGTCGAAGCTACAGCGCCGGCAGTGGAAGAAGCGATACCCGCCGCAGATGACACCTCGGATCCCGAAGCAAAAACACCGGTATCGGAATAATTAGATTAGCGTATATCCATTGATGTGGGTTAATAATAAAATTACTTCCGGGCCGACCGATAAATAAATGAAATAACAATTTTTTTAAACCTCCGCCGGAGTACAAAACAATGAAGGCGGGAAAAATTTAAACACATGGCAGACGTAAAAGTATTAGCTGAAAGCTTAGTAAGCTTAACAGTAAAACAAGTGCAGGAATTAGCAGAATTTTTAAAATCAGAGTACGGTATCGAACCGGCTGCTACAGCAGCAGTAGTGAGTTCAGGCGGCGCCGAAGTTGCCGTTGTTGAAGAGAAAACTTCTTTCAACGTAATCTTAAAAGCTGCTGGTCCCAACAAACTGGCGATCGTAAAGATCGTTAAGGAATTAACAGGATTGGGACTAAAAGAAGCTAAAGATTTAGTGGATACCTCTCCAAAACCAATTAAAGAAGGTGTTGATAAAGCAACTGCAGAAGAATTAAAGAAAAAACTGGATGATGCAGGTGCTGATGTTGAAATAGCTTAATTCGAAAGTTTATTAAATTGCTTTAAAAGCCGGAGTGAAATCTCTGGCTTTTTTCGTTAGACAATTTATTGCATTCATAATTAGAATATTTTCAATTAGGAATGGAATTACCTTGCATTTCCGTGAAATTGTTTCTATTTTTGAAAAATTTTCAAAAAACAAATGCAACTAAATGAGAAAACACTTATATGTCATTGTATTCCTCTTTTTAGGTCTTTATTCACAAGCAAGAATTTTACGGGTGGGGTTGACAGGCATCCCGCCTGTAACCAATGTAGATTACACTTATTTTTATGATGCTTATGCAAGTGCATCGAATGGAGACACTATTTATGTGTTCCCGGGCAACCGGCTCGATGGATTAGGGTGGACCACCAGCGGTCAGCAGCCTGAGATCGAAAAAAGACTCGTTATAATAAGTAAAGGCAACTGGCTGGATGATTCTGCAGTTCCTAAGGGGAATTCAGGGTTACAGGCAAGTAAAGGCACTGCGACCATTGGAGTGGGTGCGCAGAACTTATATTTTAAACCTGGAAGCAAGGGCTCGGTACTAATGGGATTCAATTGCCAGAATAGCCAGGGTGGTCAGATTTTTCTTCAGGATGACAGTATCACTATCAAAAGAAACTATGATTGTTTGATTTACTTTGATAATTACTCATTGAAAAACCTTGATATAGAAGGAAACTACCGGGTGTGGTTTAAAGGCAACAATAATGTCGCAAATGTCTACTCAAATATAATTATCAGGAATAATTTCATTTATCAACTTCAACTACCTCAAAAAAAATACAGCGGCTTAATCGCTAATAATACGTGGGCATATGATAACACCGGCGCTGCAAATGGGGGCTTTTCGACGATGTCTCATCCAAGTTCCGTTAATTTGAATGACGGCGTCTGGATTTTTGAGAATAATCTATTTATGTCTTATACCAGTTCTGTCTCTAATAATTCTACCTATTTTCTTATAACCAATGGCGAAAATGCTGTTTTTAATTATAATGTTGCCTTACAATCCAACAACATGTCTGGCTGGCCAGGTATAAGCACGGGAAATGTTTTTGTTGCACCCGGTGTTTTATCAACAATCGTTGAGGGCTTCCCGGTTATTGGTACCCGCTCAGCTGATAACCGGTATATGTTAAAAGCCGGGAGTCCTGCCACCCAGGCCGCTCGCACAGGAAGTTCAGCTGATGCGGGCATGTTTGGTGGAGTATTTCCTTATAATTTGGGCAATATACCCGCTATACCTACCATTTATAGTATTAGCAGCCCTCAGGGTAATACGGTTACCGGCACCTCTATTCAAATAAATATTAGCACCCGTAGTAATAATTAAGTTCGGTACTATGTCAATTAACTTAAAAATTGTACTGCCTTTGTTACTGGCGCTTGGTATAGTATTTCCAGGCTCCGCACAAAATAATATTACCAGGGTTGAATATTATCTTGATGCAGATCCCGGGTACGGACTTGCACAGGCGGCTGTCATCATAGCCTCACCTAATTTATCGACGTCGTTCAACGTAACTACGGTCAATATTTCACAAGGTATTCACACAGTGGGCGTGCGGAGCCGGGATGCAAATGGAAAGTGGAGCCTGGATGAAATATGGTTGTTGTTTAAACCTACCTTGTCTGTTGTACCAGCTAATATAACAAGGGCCGAGTGGTATATCGATAGCGACCCTGGTTATAACAACGCTACCGCCATTACACCTCTGGCGCCCGGCATCTCGATTTCCAATCTGTCATTTTCGGTAATGCTGAATACACTGTCAAACGGCATGCATATTATTGGCGTTCGTAGCAGAAATGCCAATGGGGCATGGAGTTTTGATGAACAATGGCTGCTTTTTAAATCTTCGGTCCCTGCCACTCTTGCCAATATTACCAAAGCAGAATGGTATATGGATGCTGACCCGGGCTATGGCAATGCAACACCAATTACCGTGTTAACGCCTGGCATACAGATCGCGCAACTTTCGCTTCAGGCTGATCTAAATGCTAAATCGAATGGAATGCATGTCATCGGGGTTCGCAGCCGCGATGCTAATGGAGCATGGAGTTTAGATGAGCAGTGGCTATTATTTAAATCTGCACCACCTGTGCCACTAACCAATCTTAAGCGGGTAGAATATTATATTGACAACGACCCGGGATATGGGAAAGGTTTTCCGTTGGCGTTTAATACTTCTACTAACATTAATCCCCTGCTTTCATTTATTAATGGAACAGGATTAGATTCGGGTTCGCATAAATTTATGGTAAGAAGCCAGGACATGAACGGGGCCTGGAGTTTTGACGATTCTTTGATCTTTGTTGTTAATACCACCCAGGCTGGTCCATTCATCAATATCAATAGCTTAGCCTTTACCAATGCCTGCGCTGCCGGTCCTTTTATTGTAGGCTATCACGCAACAGGTACTTTCAATCCTGGTAACCAGTTTATTGCGGAGTTAAGCAATGCTACAGGCAGTTTCAGTAATCTAACTCAATTAGGGCCTCCATTGACCTCGGTATCTACGGGCGGGCTTATTAATTGTACAATGCCACCGAATATACAACAGGGAACGGGTTACCGTATGAGGGTGCGAAGTACGAACCCTGCATTGACCAGTAATGCAAGCACTTTAAGTATTTCAGTTGACAAATTGTTTTTGGGTAATGATACTGCTTTTATTTTACTGTGTGCAGAAAGAGGAATCAACCTTACCCGGATTTACAATCCTGCAAACAGTAGCATCCTTTGGAGTATCACTAATCCGACATTGGCACCTGTCGCTAAACCGGATTCTGCACCGGTTGGCATACATACTTTGTTCGCAACAAATGCAATTGGCTGTGAGGATAGTGCAAAGGCGACTATAACGCAAAAAATTGCAGATTGGACAGGTAGCATCAGTAGTAACTGGCATACGCCGGGCAACTGGAGCACCGGAAATATACCCGATTCACAAACTCATGTAAGGGTTGGTGTCAATGGGACTCCTGTTAATCCCTGTATAGTTAGCACCAATGACGCGGAAGTGCTTAGTATACATGCGCGAAACGGGTTTTTAGTGCAGATAAATAATAACCGGAAAATATTTATCAGGGGAGAGTGTGACGCAACCAAACTACCTTAAAGAAGTTTATAAAATAGCTTTAAAAGCCGGGGAGAAATTCCTGGCTTTTTTATGTACGTACACTTCGAATACTTAAAATTAGGCGAAAGCACCAAAAGCATTATTAATCCTTATTTTAAGATTCCGGAAGGGGTTACATATCTATTTGTTCATCACCTTAATCCTGTCTGTTGAAAGAGGCTACCACCCCCTAAGTAGAAATTCGGCTGTTTTAAATATTGCTTCTTTTTAAATTCTGCAATAAATAACAGAAAAATAGGTAGATTTGCCAAAATTCTCCAAAATTAGCAAAAATCAAACCAAAATTGTGAAAATTAGTTGGGTGGATTTCTATATTTGAAATCTTATCCTTACCTTTGCCATCCTTTAATTTTGGGTTACTTACATTCAGTTGTTTTTCATCCCTGGTTAAAGAACCTTCTCAGCATTAAAACGTTTTATTTACAATATGTCTGCAATAAAATCACCCGCTGCACAGCGTTTCAATTTCGGAAAAGTTGAACTCCTGGCAGAAACCCCCGATTTACTAGGAATCCAGATTCAATCATTTAAAGACTACTTCCAGTTAGAAACTACGCCCGATAAGCGTAACAATGAAGGATTATTCCGTGTGTTCAAGGAAAACTTTCCTATTACTGATACGCGTAACATCTTTGTACTGGAGTTCCTGGACTATTTCGTTGATCCCCCACGCTATACCATCGATGAGTGTATCGAAAGAGGATTGACTTACGCAGTCCCGTTAAAAGCAAAACTCCGTTTGAGCTGTAATGATGAGGAACACGTAGATTTCCAGACAATTGTTCAGGATGTTTTCCTTGGAAATATCCCTTACATGACTCCACGTGGTACATTTGTTATCAATGGTGCTGAAAGGGTGGTAGTATCCCAGTTGCACCGTTCTCCGGGTGTATTCTTTGGCCAATCTGTTCACCCGAACGGAACGAAGATCTATTCCGCCCGGGTTATTCCTTTTAAAGGTGCCTGGATGGAATTTGCTACAGACATCAACAACGTGATGTATGCGTACATCGATCGTAAAAAGAAATTCCCCGTAACAACCCTGTTACGTTCTATCGGCTTTGAAACTGATAAAGATATCCTGGAATTATTTGGTATGGCCGATGAAGTAAAAGTAGATAAAAAAGGGTTACATAAATTTTTAGGCAAACGCCTTGCCGCACGTGTGTTGCGTACATGGGTCGAGGATTTTGTGGATGAGGATACAGGTGAAGTAGTAAGTATCGAAAGAAACGAGATCGTTTTGGAACGTGATACTGTATTGGATGAAGAAAACATCGACATGATCGTTGAAATGGACGTAAAGAGTGTATTTGTGCAAAAGGAAGAGGTAAGTGGTGATTACGCAATTATTTACAATACCCTGAATAAAGATACTTCCAACAGTGAACTGGAAGCGGTTCAGCATATCTACCGCCAACTACGCGGAGCAGATGCGCCTGATAACGAAACTGCACGCGGTATCATTGATAAATTATTCTTCAGTGATAAGCGATATGACCTCGGTGAAGTTGGACGCTATAAGATCAATCGCCGTTTGGGATTACATTTCCCGATCGAGAAAAAAGTATTGACCAAAGATGATATCATCGCCATCATTAAAACACTGGTTCAATTGACCAATGGTAAAAGTGAAGTGGATGACATCGATCACCTGAGCAACCGTCGTGTGCGCACGGTGGGTGAGCAATTATACGCTCAGTTTGGTGTGGGTCTGGCTCGTATGGCGCGAACCATACGGGAACGTATGAACGTAAGAGACAATGAAGTGTTCACACCCGTTGACCTGATCAATGCAAGAACCCTGTCTTCTGTTATCAATTCATTCTTTGGTACTTCACAGTTATCACAGTTCCTGGATCAAACCAATCCTCTGAGTGAGATCACGCATAAGCGTCGTATCTCCGCATTGGGACCCGGTGGTTTAAGTCGGGAGAGAGCGGGTTTTGAGGTTCGTGACGTTCACTATTCTCACTACGGCCGTCTTTGTACTATTGAAACACCTGAGGGCCCGAACATTGGGTTGATCTCCACGCTTTGTGTACATGCCAAGATCAATGACATGGGATTTATCGAAACTCCTTACCATAAGGTAACAGACGGAAGGGCCGATATGAAGAAAATAACTTTCCTGAGTGCTGAAGAAGAGGATCTCGCCAAGATCGCGCAGGCAAACATCGAAATGGATGAAAAAGGAAACTTTATTGAAGATAGGATCAAGAGTCGGCAGACAGGTGATTTCCCGATATTGGATAAAGGAGATGTTGAATATATGGATGTGGCACCTAATCAGATCGTTGGTTTAAGCGCTTCCCTGATTCCATTCCTTGAGCATGATGATGCTAACCGTGCTTTAATGGGATCAAATATGCAACGCCAGGCTGTGCCGTTGATTCGTTTGGAATCACCCATTGTTGGTACAGGTTTGGAAGGTAAGGCTGCCCGTGATGCAAGGATCCAGTTGCATGCGGAGGGCACCGGTATAGTGGAATACGTAGATGGAAATGAAATTCATGTACGCTACAATCGCAGTGAAATGCAGCAATTGGTAAGCTTTGAAGAAGACCTGAAGATATATAAGGTAACCAAGTTCATTCGTACCAACCAGGAAACATGCATCAACCTTCGTCCCGCTGTCGTAAAAGGACAGAAAGTGGTGGAAGGCGATTTCCTGACCGAAGGTTATGCAACAAAGGGTGGTGAAATGGCATTGGGACGCAACCTCAAAGTGGCATTCATGCCCTGGAAAGGCTACAACTTTGAAGATGCGATCGTGATTTCCGAAAAGGTTGTTAAAGAAGATTTGTTTACGTCTATTCATATCAGTGAGTTTGAAACCGAAGTTAGAGATACCAAATTAGGGGAGGAAGAATTGACCCCGGATATCCCGAATGTAAGCGAAGAAGCAACAAAGGACCTGGATCAAAATGGTATAATACGGATTGGTGCCCATATTAAGGAAGGAGATATTATTATCGGTAAGATCACGCCAAAAGGAGAGAGCGATCCCACTCCTGAAGAGAAGTTGTTACGCGCGATCTTCGGGGATAAAGCAGGTGATGCGAAAGATGCTTCTTTGAAAGCGCCCAGCGGAACAGAAGGTGTGGTGATCAACAAGAAATTATTCCAGCGTGCCAAGAAAGATAAGAATGCCAAAGTAAGAGAGAAAGCCAGCCTGGATAAGATCGAGAAGACCCATGAGAAAAATGAAAATGATATTTTAGAATTACTGGTCAATAAATTAAGCACTTTGCTTAAAGATAAAGCGTCTGTGGGGGTTAGCAATAATTTTGGCGAAATACTGATTGGGAAAGGGGCTAAATTCAATCAAAAGAATTTATCCAATCTCGATTATCTGAATGTAAATCCACTGGGGTGGACTGCTGATGCCAAAACGGATGATCTGATCAATGTTTTGCTGCATAATTACAGCATAAAGTTCAATGAGGAGTTAGGCCGCTATAAAAGAGAGAAATTCAATATCAGCATTGGGGATGAATTACCCGCAGGCGTTTTGAAATTAGCGAAGGTTTACTTAGCTGTAAAACGTAAACTGAAAGTGGGA
Organism: Ferruginibacter sp.; assembly: GCA_040006615.1. GTDB lineage: Bacteria > Bacteroidota > Bacteroidia > Chitinophagales > Chitinophagaceae > Ferruginibacter. The sequence continues at coordinate 1,558 of JBDTWP010000180.1, read as the reverse complement.
GATAAAATGGCGGGACGTCATGGTAATAAAGGTATTGTTGCCAAGATCGTTCGCCAGGAGGATATGCCTTTTCTGGAAGATGGGACCCCGGTTGATATCGTATTGAATCCCCTGGGTGTACCAAGTCGTATGAACCTTGGTCAGATCTACGAAACCGTACTAGGCTGGGCTGGTGAAAAACTGGGTTTAAAATTTGCCACGCCGATCTTTGATGGAGCAAGCGTCGACGAAATTGCCGGAAGGATCACGGAAGCAGGATTACCGAAGTTTGGCCATACTTATTTATACGACGGTGAAACGGGTGATCGCTTTGATCAGAAAGCTACTGTTGGTATTATCTATATTATCAAACTTCACCACATGGTGGATGATAAGATGCACGCCCGTTCAATCGGACCATACAGTCTGATCACGCAGCAACCGCTGGGTGGTAAGGCCCAGTTTGGTGGTCAAAGATTTGGTGAGATGGAAGTTTGGGCACTGGAAGCTTATGGAGCCTCCAACATATTGCAGGAATTGTTAACGCTCAAATCGGATGATATCATCGGAAGAGCCAAAACCTACGAAGCAATCGTAAAAGGTGAAAATATCCCAAGACCAGGTGTTCCTGAATCATTCAATGTATTGGTGCATGAATTGAGAGGACTGGGTCTGGATCTTACTTTCGAATAGAAATGGTCAATGGTGAATTCATTCCCAATTTATCATTCCCAAAAATGACGACTATAAAGATAAGATGATCGATCCAAAGGAATTATCAATTATCAATTATCAATTATCAATTAATTAGAATATGGCATTCAAAAAAGAAAATCGTCCCAGGTCAACTTTTTCACAAATCACAATTGGATTAGCTTCTCCCGACAGTATTCTGGAAAAAAGCTTCGGCGAAGTGTTGAAACCTGAGACCATTAACTATCGTACCTATAAGCCTGAAAGAGATGGATTGTTTTGCGAAAGAATTTTTGGCCCTGTAAAAGATTACGAATGCGCCTGCGGAAAGTATAAGCGTATCCGTTATAAAGGAATCGTTTGCGACAGGTGCGGCGTGGAAGTAACAGAAAAGAAAGTTCGTCGCGAAAGAATGGGCCATATTAAATTAGTGGTGCCCGTAGTGCATATCTGGTATTTTAAATCGCTGCCAAATAAAATAGGTTATTTGCTGGGAATGAGCTCCAAGAAATTGGAAACCATTGTTTATTACGAACGATTCGTAGTGATTCAATCGGGAATCCGTACCGACAAAGGACAAAATTTTGGTGACCTTTTGACGGAAGAAGAGTACCTCGATATTTTAGATACATTACCAAAGGATAACCAGTTCCTTTCTGATGAAGATCCTAATAAATTCATCGCCAAGATGGGTGCTGAAGCGGTACATGACTTGCTGCAGCGCATTGATCTCGACCAGTTAAGTTTTGATCTCCGCAACTCGGCGGCTACGGAAACTTCACAACAACGTAAAGCGGACGCCTTAAAGCGTTTAAGCGTGGTAGAAAGTTTCCGGGATGCCAATACAAGGATCAATAACCGGCCCGAATGGATGGTGATGCAATAC
>JBDTWP010000179.1:0-12929 GCA_040006615.1 Ferruginibacter sp. | reverse complement strand
GAAAGATTGAAAGCATGCAGGTGGAAGTAGCCCGTTTAACACAGGAAAACCAGGGATTATCTAATGATAAAGTAGTATTGACACAGGAAAAAGAAAAATTAACAACCGACCTTACTGCTACTACAGTAGTAAAAGAGAATCTTGAAAAGAAAGTAGACGTAGCTTCTACACTTAATGCTTACAACATACAAATAACACCAATCAACGTAAAAAACAATGGTAAAGAAAAAGTATCTACTGTTGCAAAACGTGTAGACAAACTGGTTGTTAGTTTTGATGTTGATAATCGTATTGCGCAACCCGGAATGACAGATGTATATGTATTGGTGATTGGCCCCGATGGCAAACCTTTAACGGCTGAAGCATTACATTCTGGTACCTTCACAACACGTGAGGAAGGTGATAAATCTTTCACCGCGAAAGTACCTGTAGAATTAGAAACGGCTAAGAAGAAGAATGTTGAATTTGCCTTTAACCCGGGATCAACTTTCCAACAGGGAAATTATACCATTCAAATTTATCAAAATGGATTTAAGATTGGCGAAGGAACACGCTCATTAAAGAAGGGCGGTTTATTCAGCTAGTCAGCCTGATCCCTACCTTCTATATATACGGTTTCCAATTAAGAAAGAAGCTACCTGAAACGTTTTCAGGCAGCTTTTTTTTTACCATATAAAGAAGATAGTTTATCTCCGGATTTACATGTTTTTATGATTCTTTGGTTATTAAAAGAATTTATCCAATCTTTTAAGTTTTCATATTAATATTGTAATCATTAAGGAAACAACTACTGCAAAGTGAGATTGCCCTGAATAACGAAATTCTTTTCAGTAATTACGGTAAGTTTTGCACCGGCCGAAACCGTATATGAAATATTTAACAAGCATTGTCCTCCTGGCGCAGGGTCAATTATAATTTCACTACCCGGGGTTATTTCGGAGGGTGGTACAGAATTATTACTCCAGTTAGCTGCCTCATCCCAATTACCATTTCCAATAAAATTATAGGTCGCGGCTACAGCAGAAACAAAGTTGCTGATATCAAATGAGCGTAGTTTCTGACTGATCGATAATGGAATGAATTTTTCATTACTTATATATCCATATGTACCGGTGCGAAAACATATTCCTTCGGCCTGGCCCATAACAAGAACATTTGGCAGATCAATCCGCCTTTTATTGCCATTAAAATAATTTCTTCCATTGTAATCAGTCAGCAAATGGAGATAATGACTGGCTGAGCCGGAGTTCTTATATCCCAGCAAGGCCACTATCTTTTGACCATTGGCTTTGTCTGCACCTGTTACAAGATAATTTGTAGCAAGTGTCTCCAATGAATCTGCTATGTAGGTTCCGGCAGTTACACCATTTATTTCGTAATGGGTGGTAGTAAGATCGATCCAGTTTTTTGTAAACAGGTGAATTTTTCCGCCATCCACAATCATAGCCTCACAATCGAATTTTGTTTTGTTATTGACTGCGGATAGTGGAGGTTGTTGCTGGTTGTTATATGAAAAATTAATAATGGCTATTTGCCCGGCGGGGATCGTAGCAACAGGATTGCTAACATAGTCAGGTATGGCGCTCAAAGGAAATTTATAAATTTTCAGATCTGTTCTTGCACCATTGGCATTGTTTCCAAAATCGCCCACATAAAAGTTATTGCCATCAAAAGCGATGTCTTCCCAGTCAATATTGTCGGCTCCGGACAGGTTAACTTTTTGCAACACCATATTTGAAACTGTATCAATTCTATAGATAGCTGCTGCGCCTCCTCCGTCATTAAAACTCCAGAGGAAATTGCCGGCCATCTGCAATCCACTGCTTTCGACAAGAGTATCACTAATAGGGTTTACCTTTATTGGCGGCTCATAATATGTAATGTCGTAAGTACAGCTCCCGTTGTTTACTGTGGCCGCAGGGTTGTAATTATTAGCAAGCGGGTCTTTGCATCCATATACCTGGCCAAATGAGGGATGGGCTGCAAATAATACTACCAGGCCAAAAACCAGGGTTGCCTTAATTGAAAAGATTATTTTTTTATTCACCATTTCAGGAGCCTGTTTTTAAAAGATAACATTTTCTTAACCGGTTTTGCAGTGACCGCATTCCACCGCCGACTCTTGCAATTATAAGCAATTCTGTAAATATTATCCTGACAGCTTTCTATAAATACTGAAAAGAAACAACATTACCGTCACTATTTAATAAGCAATTTATGAAACCGTGCTATTTCGGATTTTTCAAGGGATGATATGGCTTCATTATTATCAAACTTTAATTTAATAAAAAGCACCATTTTGTGCTGTGGATATTTTAACAGTATATCGTTCATCTGCTTTTCCAGCACACTATCTTTTGTAACCAACGGAGCGGGAACAGGTATAGGGGATTTGTACCGGGTCGCCTTCTTTAATATGATGGCTTCCAGGGTAGCCAATTTACCGGGCGAAACCGAACTTACATTCGCAGCTTTATTATACAAACCTTCCAGCTGTTTTTTACTGAGGCTTCCTCTTTCCTGGTATTGGTATAGCAAACTTTCGATAAACTTAGATGTCGGGTAGGATACCAGGGTTTCTTTCAACAAATCAAAAATGATATCTAACCCAGGTTTAATTTTGTTCATGGTAATAATTGAATAAATAAAAGTATAAAAAATAAAGTTGTTAAATGACAGTATATGCAAAAGGCATGTAATAAAATGAAATGAATGTTAATTTTCGGCCTGGCAATAAAATTGTTGAATGGATGGCGGAATATATGTTATATTTATAAAACGTTATTAATTAAAAATCTATTATCTCTTATCTAAACTATTTAATCATGCCTAAGTACATTATTGAAAGAGAAATTCCCGGAGCGGGGCATTTAAACGATTCGCAACTGGAGGCTATATTACAGGTCTCCAACGATGCACTGACCAGGTTGGGGCCACAGATAAAATGGGAACAAAGTTACCTGACTGATGACAAGATTTACTGCATTTATACTGCTCCTGATAAAGAAATGATCAGGGTCCATGCGAGGTCGGTAGGAATTCCTGCCAATAATATCAGTGAAGTACTTGAAGTGATGGATGCTACTTCACATCCTTCTGATCATGTCCATGAATCCTGGTATTATGAGTAAGGAATGAGAAATTCCAACCTCAAGAAATTTAATCCCCATACTGAATAACCGGAGAATAGAAATCCTGTATGCGATAGCTATCCCGCTTTCCACATGATAAAAGCATAGCAAGGATCTGGAGGCAATTACCTTTCACCCCATTTTTTCGTACAAAATTGCTCATACTTTCTTTGTCACCCTGCCATAAATAAATGCCCCCTGTAATTACTTTTTGACAGTGAAATTTCAAGAATAAAATCACTCAAATTGGTTACACGAATCGAATTTACAAATTTCATAAACACATTATAAACAAAACATACATAAACATTTTTTAATTCATTTGAATTGAACTTATCTTTGTTTTATCTAATATTATTCATTAAAAAAAGTTTTATGAAATACCTGATCACCTGCCTGCTCCTTTTCATTGCTTCAATTGCTTTTTCACAGAATTCGAACCCTGATAGCCCGGAAGTAAAAAATTCGACAATAGAATTCAACGGGGGCAAATACAATGGTTATTTGATTGAATTTAATGCGCCACCGGATATCGTGGAGGATGCTGTAAAAGAGCGATTTAAATTACAGGGTGTTAAACCAAAAGAAACAAAAGGTTTTATGGTTTATCGAAATGTAGTAATGCCACTCATTGATCCCGTAAAACCGATGGATGCCTTTGTTAAAGTGGAACGAAAAAGCAGGAAGGAAAAAGAACAAACCATTGTCTATTTTATAGCCGCCCTTCCTGGTCAGATACCTGAGGATAAATTAAAATCTGATGCGGCAGAGATTTCGGGCGCTGTGGCAGTTATTGAAAAAGGTAATGCATTCCTTACAGGCATAATACCCGATGTAAGGCAGGGTGTGTATGATAAAGACATAGCCAACCAGCAATCGCTGTTGAAAAAAGAAGAAAAAAAACTTGCAAACCTGGTAGATGACCAGACGGATATGGAGAAGAAACTAAAAAAATTACAGAGCGACATTGAATATAATAAAAAAGCACAGGAAAGACAAACCGCTGAAATTGAGAAAGCAAAAAATGCATTAAATGAGCTGATCTCGAAAAATCCAAAAGGAGGACAATAAGCCAAACCTGGAATCCTGGTATGGTTATTTGCCTCGTTAAACATGCATGGTGTTAAATTACAGGAACCGCATTCCTTTATACGCTGGTATGTTAACTGATTAATCTTATCCCAATCATCTCCCTGCAAGCTAAGCGTTTGGTTGAAAAAACTAAAAACGGCCATCACTCTTTTAATTTCAGGAAGCAGCATCATTATTGCCGGAAAAACCGGGACGTAACAAAATTATCAATCGTCTTCAGTTTGCTGAATCACTATATTTTTTTTTCTCCTCTTCGGCCATCTTAAAAGACCATGGGCCATTTCCGGCGATCATAAAGTAAACAAGTAACATCAACACGATAATCGTAAGAAACAATGTGTCCGAATATGGCCGCATCATATCTCCATTTGAATTAAACAGGATTAAGATAACGGCCGCCAGTAAGATTGGGATCTGGATAAGGCAGGCAAAGCGGGTAAACAATCCAATTACGATTAATATGCCGCCTAATATATGCGCAAATACCACAAAGTGCCCCAATATAATAAACACAAATGGGCCAAATTCCACCATGTTTTTCATGAGACCCATAAGTTCACCCATGTTTCGAAGAAAGGCAATACCCTTATAGCAAAGAAAAATACCCAATGTAATTCTAATAATATCAAGCCACTTGGGATGATGAGTGTCACCCCAATGTTCAATACGTTGAAGGATGTTCATACAGAAAGGTTTTAAGTAATAAAAAGAATATGTATAATATAAGAAAGATTCTTTTTTATGTCAATGCAGGTTGTCCCGTATACACGAATCCCTTTTCAGGAGCGTCTTTCAGTAAGCAGGCGATTGTTGATTTGAGTTATACCCGGTGAGTATCGTTCATGCGAGCCAGCTTAGCAGGAAGTATCCGCAATGGAAATGATCTTAAAATTGGAAAAATGTTCGCACCAGGTACTTACCCGCATGGTTAGCTTAAAACCGCGAAATTGAATGAATGGCCCGGAAAGGCCCTCCCCTAATCGCTATCTTCCAAATGCAATTTCTGATGATGGGCCCCGGCCGCAATATGCAGGGCAAAACCAACAATGGCAGTATCTTTCAATAAGTTTATCAATGCTTTTTGCTTTTCTTCCTTGTCGCCTGCGTTGAGGGCATTAGGTATATGAACAGTCAGAATAAATATGGTCAGCATCACCGCCAGCACATAGCAGGCAAGCTTTACCATTTTATTGGTTAAAAATGAAATTGCGACCAAAATAAACGCTGCACCTACAAATTTAACCCAAATAATACCCCCCGGCATAAAGGAGGGTACATAAGCTAAAAGGTCGCGTGAGTACTTAAAATGAAAAATACCAAAAGCAAACAAAACAATGGCTAGCAAATAGATCGCAATGCGTGATATAATGTGGTAATGTTTCATAAAATGGAATTTAAAGTAAAAAGTTACAACAAATTAAAAAGGATTGCAACCATTTTGACTATTTTTTGAATAAATATTTTTAACTAATGCTTACTGGTAGCAGGTTAAATCGTGACATGTTTCCTTTTGACCAACATAACCCATAGGTTTTTGAGAGTAGCTATAACTATCGAAAAAAGTCGAAAATAAACGATCCTGATAAGTGTGGGGAATATTATCCCATTATTTCAGGCATGCTATTATATGTTATTCTACTAACAAAAGATATAATTATGTTATAGCAGGGACGAAGAAAAACTGGTAATGAAGATCACCAAAGGGGATGTCGGGAGGCAACCTGGCTGCAGGTCTTGGCATTATTGGAATTATTGCATTGGTCAACAATTTTGGGGAGTAAAAGATTTCAATTATGTAGAAAATTATTCGCAACAGTTTTAATCTTCCACCTGATAAGATTTGGCATAATTTTTTCCACTATATATGAGTATTTTCATATCGATTTTGAATTAAGCGTTTATCAGGGTATAAAGTACTTCAGGTAGCCCAGGTCTTTGCTTTTTTCAAATATCTAAATATTTCTGAAACCATTTATTGTTTTATTATTTAACATAAAAAATATCAGTATGACCACTGTTAAAAAATTATTGGTAGGAGTAGCTGTTGGCGCAATTTTAGGAATTTTATATGCGCCGGATAAAGGCTCCGTAACAAGAAGAAAACTCTCGCGTAAGGGAAATAACCTGCGTGAAAAATTTAATGATCTAAGGGATGCAATAAATGATAAGATTGATAGTCTGAAAGAGGACGTTGATGAAATGGCGGACCAGGAATTGGAAATATTAGAGAATAAAGCAGCTGCCAGGCAAAATTCATGGCAATCCTAAACCAGCAACTTTTTTAAGCAGCAGCTTTTTCTCTGCCTCAGACTTCGTCATCCTAAAGGCTGTTTCATAGTTTTCCTTCGATTTGCCGGGGGCCAGATCTGCATAAACATCACCCAATAAACCATAATACAGGTAGTTTTTCTCCCAATCGGCTTTATATTCAACAGCGTGCTCAATCTCTTCTATTGTTTTTGTAGCACCGAAAACCTTAAATATTACCGTAAGGCGGTGAAGCATGACTACTGAATTATGATTGATTGCGGCCAGCATGTCATAATAATTCAGGATATTTCGCCAGTTGGTTTCTTCAAAGGTTTCAGCGATGCAATGTTCATAAGCAATGGCTGCTTCAGCATGATAGCTGCTGATCCGGTCGCCGAAAGCCGCTTTGTTCAAAAAATCATTTCCCTCTGCGATGAGATGCCGGTTCCACAGAGTTCGGTCCTGCTGTGCCAGTAAGATTATTTCACCCTGTTTATTTATCCGGCTGTTTATTCTTGAGGTATGAAAATACATTAATGCCATTGCGGCATACACTTCAGGAATTCCGGTGTTTTTGTTTCCGGCCAGCAATTTGCACAGGTACATGGCCTGGTCCAGGAGATCCTTCCGGATCAGTTCGCTGGTATGCGTGGCGTTATAACCCTCGTTAAATATCAGGTAAATGGCACGTAATACAGCTTCCGTGCTGCTTCTAAGCTGACCGGCTTCCGGAAATCCGGGTTTTATCTTTCTTTCCCTGAAAAAATTCTTTGTACGATACAATCTTTTAGAAACAGTATCTTCCGATGTAAGAAATGCTTTTGCTATTTCACTGGTGGAAAAACCACAAAGGGTTTTCAAAATTAAAGTAATCTGGTTTTCTTCAGAAATTTCAGGATGACAGCAGGCATACATCATGCGCAACAGGTCATCCTGTATCTCATCATCACGCCATCGTTTTTCTATAATTGCGGTTAAGGTATATTCAGACCTTAACAAGGTTCTTTCGGGATCGTTGAAATCAATTTGATTGGAGAATTTATTCCTGCGCAGCACATCAATCGCTTTATTTTTTGCTGCCCGGAACAGCCAGGCCGATGGATTGTCAGGCACCCCTTTCAACGCCCATACCTGCATGGCATTCATAAAGGTATCCTGCACCACATCTTCTGAAATATCCAGGTTTTCGGTACCCAAAATCTTTGTCAATACGGCAACCATCTTTCCTGCTTCGTGGCGGAAAAGATCATCGCTGAGTTTATTAATATTAAAATCTCCGGTCAACTTAATGCTAGTGCTGTGTTAACAATAATATGGCGTATCATTTTTTTATTACACGAATTAGGAAACACGAATTACACTAATTAATACATGTTTAATCACTAATTCGTGTAATTCGTGCATAAAATTCGTATCATTAATTTAGGTCATTTTACACTGCCAATGACACTAGAATTTAATTTATTTACCATGGGGTCTATCCTTTCTATTCAGGTCACAAATGCAGGAATATCCATTTAACTTTTTTATATAAACCAACGCTATTCGTGCAAATTCCTGTATTCATGGCCTTAAAAAACTACATGGAAATTGCATAAGTGGCCGGATAAACAATCCCATCAAAAGCCAAAATTGCATAGTAGTCTTACTATGCAATCTATTAACCCCAGGCTATTTACAGTCTCCTCCTACATTTTCATTTCGCTGATTTCCCGCACTTCTACACTACCCTCATGCTCAAGGATCGGGCATCCCTTAGATATTTCAACGGCCTCTTCAAGATTTTCAACTTTGCATACCAGGTAACCTCCTACCATTTCTTTTCCTTCCACAAACGGACCGTCCGTAACAACCTTACTGGTGCCCGTAACTACTTTGCCTGCTGCTTTAAGCGGTTGTGCTCCTACAAACTTCCCTTCATTAGTCAAGGCTCCCATCCATTCCATCCATTTTTGCATATGCGCCTGCCATTTCTCAGGTGATTGTTGTTCTTCCATTCGGGCCGCATCTCCCCCACGGAATATTAAGAGATATTCTGCCATTGTTTGAATTTTAAAATTGATTAATTGCCTGCATGTAAAGCCATTCGGTTACCCTCGGTGTCCACGAAAAAAGCCATATATCCTACCTCTTCGCTGATATGTGTTTTAGGCATGATTACCTTACCTCCTGCCGTTTCTATTTTATCTACCACCGGCTGAATCGCCGGATTGGCGTTCAGATAAATCACCGGGCCATCTGCACCTGGCTTGATGTTTCCGTCCTTATGGTATGTCAATGCACCCGAAACCTTACCGTTCTGCATAGCAGGGTCGAATGGAAAGAAACTCATTTCAATCCCATTCATTTCCTGTGTCATCATTTCAATGTCAAGCAAAGTTTCATAAAACTTTTTGGCTCTTACCATGTCGGTTACCGGTATTTCAAACCAGTTTAAAGCATTTGTGTTTGCGCTGATCTTTTCCATTTGAATGTTTTTTAGTTTAGATTTTTTAAAATTAATAAATATAATACGAACATATTTATAATAAACCCAATTTGGCGGTATTGAATTTGCAATGTTACCTGGTATCTTTCGGGACTACCCGGGAGGTTAAGAAAGGGAAAAAGAGTTAATGCCGGTATCGCAATTGAATCATTATTTTTAGATAAAACTCCACCTTGCTGCTAAATACCGGCATTCCTGAAACCTGTTGTTTAAAAGGACTTTAATTCCTTTTAAACCTCATAAACAAACTGTTTGCTTTCGTCTCCTTTAAAGGCAATTGGTATCATTTAAAACAATATCTCTCATGAAGCTTGATTTTTGAGTAAATATCAATTAATACTTCATGGCCTCATTGGTATAATATTTTTTCAGGAAGGCCAACTGGCCGATGTCATAACTTTCGTGCTGCGCCAGGAACGCAATAGTACCACCATTGGTGAAATCGCCGATTGGGCTTTTTAGGAAAGATTCACTTTCAAGGTGTTCCTCTGTTACGGCCTGCAATGCATCTTTTAACAGGCTGCCCGCATTTTTCCACTCCGCTTTTACGGTTTCCAGGGATGGATAATTGTCAGCTGCATCGTAAGCTTTAAAATTTTCAAACTTTCCTTCAAAAGGATTTTTGGCCGGTTTCCCCAGGAATACTAACATATTATACCTGGCCCAAACTGTATGGGTGGCTAACCAGATAAAAGGATTGTTGTGATCGCTAAGCCTTTCTTTAGCCTGATCATCACTTACACCTTCCAGTGCATTTTGGAACAGTCGCTCATTCATGTTGAGGATCAGCTCTGACTGATAAATTGATTTTTTCATTTTTTTATTTTTATTGATGAATAATAGTAAGACGAATGAACATTTGAAATTTGGACAAGAAGCAAAAGATTATTTTCCAGGAGTAAACCAAAACTGCTTTAATAAGATTGCCTGTTCGGAAACAGGAATGCTCGAATATTCACCATTTATTTCATATAAAACACGCCCAAATTGTGTTCATTCGTGTATTCCTGGCAACTAAAATATATATGGTCAGAACAGAATTCATTTTAATCAGCCAATTAGTGGCAAAAAAATGTATTCGTTAAATCTGCCGAACAATAAAGTAAGGCTGGTTGGAAAGATCAGCATTAAAACCAGGATACAGCCATGCCGATTCGGGGCCTTCCCTTAATTCAAAATAATATTCAAGTGGATAAACGGTCCTGCAATAGTCTGCTGAAATAGTTGCTTTGTAATTTTTTCCATCCGGCTGCATCTCAGTTTTTTCATACCGTTCACCCTGGTTTACATGCCGGTAATATAACCGTGCCGAGACGGGTGTTTTGTCAAATGAGAGAACAAGTTCCAGTGGTTGGCCTGCGGAAAATTTACCAGGCCTGCTATGATGGATCTCAGCTTTTTCCCTCCCTGGCCTTCCCAATGCTTCTGCAATGGCGGAATTTACACGATTGAGGTTAGCGACCGCTTTATCGGGTGCCTGTTCCAGCTTTTTAGTCATATAAGCGATATCCTCATCTATCGCCGGCAACCGGTCAAGCCAGTGACCGCGCAGCCACGGCCTTTCACCAACGGAAATATCAGGCTTATAAACGTCTTTGGCATTATTGGCAAGCGTTGCCCAATAACTACGCGCCAGTTGATACGCTTTCAGTGCTTCCTCCAAAGCTTTAAGGTCTCCGCTTTGTTCGAAAATACCATACAGTATGCCGCAACGGAACTTGGCTCCGAAGAAACGGCCTAACCCCACCTGTATGGAAATATCAATTGCCATCCTAAGGAATTCAGGCTTTTGCCTGTTTTTGAAAATCGCCTGTGCCGATGCCAGGTTTTTAGCCGCCGCGTCGGCATAATCAACGATCCATTGAGCGGCCTCAACAGGTGTATATCGGCCGCTGCGTTCACCCTTCAATAATTCTCTTACGAAATCATTTATCCCGACAAACAATTGAGGGTCAAAAGGGCTCACATTACCAAAAACTTTTGGTGAAGGGGTGTCGCCATAGGGATGTTTGATACCAGGATCAGCAATGGGGAGGTTGGTGTACATCTCGGGCCAATAGCTATTGTTTGCTGCGGAGGTCCCATGTGAGGTCAGCACAATAGGAAGAATACGGGTGGCATTGGCCAGTGCAAGTTCCATTGCTTCAGCCGCCGGGCCAAATTGCTTCCGCAAGTAACGGCGCCAGGTATCCGGATCCGTATCAGGATTGTATTGCATCCGGCCAAAGATCCTTAGAGTATAAAGGTATTTTTCCCAATCCCAGCGGGGTTTCAGGGAGGTATCTGCATAACCGCAGCGATCACCAGCAATACCAGATCCTCTCCGGCCCTTGAATGACAAAGGTTCCATCAATTCTACACCCGCACTTCCGCAAAAACCGAATGCCCTGGCATGTGCTGCTGCGGTAACCGGATCACCCCACAACAGTAATCTTTGCGTGCCAGGCCATATCCGGTGAAGCACTTTGTACGGGCGGTTTTCTTTTAACAGGTCTCCATAACCGTAGCGGGTAAAGCTTCGTGATCCCGTACTCAGATTCATAAGGACGGAGGTTTTCTGCCCCGGTTGAGGGACTTCGAGTTCCCTGATATCTGCCTGGTGATAGGGCATACCCATGTGTTCGGCCCAGTACTTGGGAGAAATCACTACTGGCATTCCCGAGCCGGTCGCCAAATCAATCATCGCCTGGTCCATACCTTTCGAGTGCATATCGATCTCCACCTTCCGGCCACATCCCGCCACTCCTTCAAATACCATCTTCCAGAAATCATAACTACCCTCATTCACCCCACTCTCGCCATGAACGCGGAAAGTAACCCCGCTGATAGCCGGGCAGGCCTTTAAAAGGGTACTCACTGCGTCACGGCAATACGGGCCATGATTTTCTTTTGTAAGGCCTTCAATCGTATAATTGGGATGGGGACTGTTCAGCCATTCGTAACCATGCATCCAAAGACCCAACTGGAATTGCATGCCACGAACCACCGTTTGTTCGCTGATAAATTTCAGCATTTCAAGATTACTGTCCCGCTCGGCATCCGGTAACTGGGGCACACGGACACCATACCCGGGAACTGATACCAGGAACGGGTAAGCGAATACAAAATAGCCATCAGTAACATCCTGGAGAAAGTCGTATCCGATACCAAAACTGAGGCTAAACCGGTTGAACCGTTGCCCGGCAAGCATGGTAAGGTAGCGGGGCCACATCTCGCGGTCGTTATACCAGGGCTTGTCTTCAATGTCACTTGTAAAGAGCCGGTTAATGCTTCGGATTTCATTGGCCGGGCGTTCAATCAAAGGCTTTTGAATCTTCAGGGATGACAAAGGCTCAATGCCGTTATTTACACGGTCTGCCAGCTCCAGTAATGCGTATACAAGTCCGCGCCCGTCATATCCGCAAGCCAGGATTACCTCTTTGCCCGATGATTGTAAGGGTACTAATCCAATTGCTTCAGGCACTGACGGAATAGTTGATTTTGCTTCTTTAAGAAGTTGCAGGGCGATTGTTGATTGGGAACCCGCCGCTACTATACATAAAGCCCCTGCCGGCGATTGCCTCAATTGTTCAAATCTTTTGACTGCTATACCCCTGGCACTCAACGATCCCGTCAACTCTTTTATGGCCCATTCTGCGGGTGAAGATGCCGCTACCGCATCGGCCGGGTCTGAAACAATGGAAACGCTTTGCACTTTCAAATCATTGGTACCGGCCAAAGCCAGGCCTACGGTGGCTATCCCGGTTACTTTTATAAAGTGTCGCCGGCTGACATCACTCGCGTCAGTTTGCGAAATTGGAGGATTTCCCTGTTTCATGGTAATTCCTTTTTACATATTTCAGGAATGTTCTTCACCTAACGTTATTTTACTTTAAATGTATGTTGTTATGAGAGAATGAAATTATAAAAATATATTAGAATTAGGTGAAACGTTCGCAATTAGTATATGAAAGCGGCCTCGAATAAAA
>JBDTWP010000178.1:0-12990 GCA_040006615.1 Ferruginibacter sp. | reverse complement strand
CCATAAACATACATTTTGGAATAAATACTTAAAACTTGTATTTTGACATTATGAGAATGTTCAAGGTTAATATCGGTGGTGCCCTGGCAAATACAGCCACTACGCCGGTAACGGTGACATTCACCATTACGCCAACAGCCAATGGTTGCCCCGGTACACCTGTTAATACAACCGTGACGGTAAATGCGGGAACGGCTGTGGTGGCAACCCCATCATCACAAACGATTTGTTCGGGATTAACGATAACACCGATCGCATTTAGCGGCGGTGTAAACGGTACAACCTACAACTGGACAAGGGATAATACAGTTTCAGTAATAGGTATGACAGCTCATCAACGAAATCTACCTGGTAAGATTAATAACAGAAGATAATATTCAAACACAGAAACTGTTCAAAGGACAATAGCAAAGCCCTGGTAAAATCAGTAATTTAAAAACCTGGGCAGCGCAGCCCGGGTTTTTGGGTTTACACTGGCTAAAGTAAAGGTGGGTTGATATTAATATACCCCGGAAAATATTACCATAAATACCAAACCGCAGAGGGATGATATTAATATAGAAAAGATTACAATACCATAAATGCCAAACCGCAGAGCGGTGATATTAATATAGTAAAGAGAATCAATTAGCCTGAATTACAAACGCCAGGGATGACAATAATATCGAATCAAATATCTGGAATGACAATCCCTGAGGGGTTGAATAAAATATCATTTTTATACCCCATCAGCATATACGTGTTAAAATATCATAAATGATAGACCAATAAGAATATTTTTATCGCCTAATAGAATCTAATTTTGGTTTTAAGAAAATGTTATAAAACCTGTTTTATCAAAGTCGCCTTTGAATTTTCAATATTGACATTCCAGATGAATAAACGTTGAGGCAAAGGCATTTCGAAGAGTCAAAACAATTACTAAAATATTTTCACATGGATAGAAGAGAAGCCTTATCGGGTCTTGGCTTATTAATAGGGGGAAGTATGCTGGGAACACCGCCGCTATATACGGAGGACCCTGCTGACACAAACACAGAAACCGGAATAAATAATAAATCTGTAAGAAAAAGAAAGATTTTGTCCCATAACTGGAAATTCCAGGTAGATATAAAAAATATCGGTGAGGAAGAACGTTGGTTCAACCTGGCTCATGCAAAATGCGATTGGGCAAATGTGTTTGTTCCCCCGGCCTGGGATTGTTATGAAGAAGCCCTGCGGGAATATGAGGGAGTTGGCTGGTATATGACCACTATCGGTCCCGGCGATTTCATAAGCAATGAAAGAACGGAAATTGTTTTTAGCCGGGTAATGTATTATAGCAAGGTTTGGTTGAATGGTGAATTCCTGGGAGAAAATATAGGAGGCTACCTTCCCTTTGATTTCAATATTAGTCCTTTCCTGAAAGCAGGGGCTTCTAACACGCTGGTAATTCGTGTTGACAACAAACCCAGGCTTGAATGGCTGCCCGCATCAAAACAGATCGAATGGATACAGTATGGAGGCATCCTGGAAAAAGTAGAGCTGCAGGGTTCCGCAAATATTTACATCCGGGACCTCGTTATTACAACCACGCTTTCAAATGGAACAGCGGTGATCGGCTGCGCCGTAAATATTGTTAATGAAACTGCAGCCCCCGCTAAAATGGAGCTGCACATTGAGATAGCCAGGGCCGGCAGCATTGCCAGGAAAACTGTCGCATTTGAAACCCCGGCAAACACAAATAGAAAACTAAAAATTGACATCGGCATAGAAAAAGCAGATCTATGGTCTCCGGATACGCCCGCAATGTATACTGCCTTCGCAAGTATCAAAAATAAAGACCTTGTGATCGATGATCTTGCCGAACGCTTTGGCATAAGACAAATAAGCGTCGAAGGAAACAATTTACTTTTAAATGGAAAAATAATTCATATTAAAGGTGTTAACCGCTATGACGATTATGGAAGGCTTGGTACCACTGTTCCTGAAAACCTGCTTCGCGAAGAACTTGCCTTAATGAAAAGTATAGGGATCAACTTTATCCGTATGCATTATCCCCAGTCTTCAGTCTTACTGTCGCTCTATGATGAATATGGCTTTATGATGATGGAAGAAGTGCCATTGAACTGGTGGGGAGTAAAATGGTTTGGCGAAACGACTCAAAGTTTAGATATACTTCAATTTGCCAAACCGGCACTCACAAAAATGATCGCAAGGGACAAAAATCATCCCTCCATCATTTTCTGGAGTATGTGCAATGAATGCGTCACAGATAGTGAAGTGGGTATCGCGGTAATGCGGGATTTGCTGACCCAGGCAAAATCGCTTGACCCCACACGATTAGTAACCTATGTAATGAATGATGACCCGGCCACGCAACCGGCGCTGGATAAGGCGGATATCATATGTATCAATAAATATTACGGTACCCTCCAGGGACAGGTCTGCAGGCATATTTCGGATATCGAAGAATTAGGTTATATCCCCTTTGTAAGCAATATGACAAAGCACCGTAAGGATGTTCCCGGCAAGCCCATGATAATTACGGAATTTGGCACACAGGGAATCAAAACCATGCACGGCGACCTCTACTATTCCGAAGAATTTCAGTCGGCCTATATCGAAAGAATTTGGGACGGAATCAACAATGTTCCTGGCCTGTCAGGAGGTGTGCTGTGGTGCTGGGCTGACTATTACCATAGAAAATATCTGATCACTTATGCGGCCTTTGGTCCTTATGGGGTGGTCACTACCGAAAGGAAGCCAAAGAAATCCCTGGATGCGTTAACTCGCATGTATGGCGGTTCCCGAAAAATTAAAAATTAGTAGGCTGCGCAAACTTATCAACCAACCAACCTATCAACTTGCCAACCAATCAACCATTCACCTTGCCAACCAATCAACCCGCCAGCAAACGATTTACTATAGTTGTATTGGTGAACCTTGTTTATTTTGAGGTTGGCCTGATGGTTTCCATTATTGGAGCACTTATTCCGGACATCATTAAGGCTTATGGGCTGAGTTATTCCGGTGCTGCCACACTTCCGGTAGCCTATTATGTCTCATTCGGATTATTTGCTATTCCGTCAGGAATCGTAATAGAAAAATTCACTTATAAAAAATTATTATTGTTTTCTTACGCTACTGCAATAATCGGGATAATCCTGTTCGCTTTTTTCAGGAATTACTATAGCAGTATTATTTCCTTATTCATCATCGGATGTGCGTTGACCCTTGCCCAGGTACTTGCGTTTCCGTTATTACGCGAATCAGTGGGCGCACGGAAATTGCCGTTTCACTCTACGCTGAATACTTTATTATATGGCGTGGGAGCCTTTCTGAGCCCTTATTTTTATACGCTGGTCATCCGGGGCATCGCAAATTCCTCGCAGGACTTTCCTTTTAATATACTTCATTTTTTGAGCAGGAACTCTTTTCCATGGGCCGCTATCTACTGGATATTCCTGGCACTTTTTCTGGTAACAACACTCATCATCATCGTGGTAAAGTTCCCCCCGGTCCACCTGCGCGAGACAGAAAAGATAGGAAACTTAAGTTCTTTTAAAGCACTATTGAGTAAAAGACATATATACTTTTATTTTTTTACCTTGTTTGCATATGCAGCCTGCGAGCAGGGAGTCTCTAACTGGATAACTCAATTCCTGGATACTTATCATTCGGTTGATCCGCAAACATCCGGTTCGTTTATATTGTCCTTGTACTGGTTATTATTTGCCCTGGGATGCATGTTGGGTATGGTCCTGCTCAAATATTTTGAAACCCTGAACATATTACTTGTATTCACTTTATGTGCGATGATCTCATTTTGTTTGGCAATATTTGGCAGTCGTGAACTGGCTTTATGGTGTTTTCCACTAACCGGGTTATTTCATTCGGTAATGTGGCCGCTCATTCTTTCGCTGGGAATAAATTCGGTGAAAAAACATCACGGTTCCCTTTCAGGTTTGTTGTTTGCAGCAAGTTGCGGCGGTGCTTTCGGACCGATGATGGTTGGCAGGCTTGGCGACTTATTCGGCCTTCGATGGGGCCTGTTCTTTTTAATGATTTGTTATTCGGCAGTTGCAGGCGTATATTTCTGGTCGCGGGGAAATAACTATCATGAACTAGAAACTGATAAGCTGGTTGCCGTCTGAACAAAAAAATGTCCTGTTGAAAATATGCGGGCTTTTTTAAATTCACATGCCAATCCACCGAGGCGGATTGAATTTAAATAACCGCGGATGAAACCCATGGAACATAAAACAATTTCCCCAAAATTGAAATATTAATAACACAAAACTGTTTTTTCATGTATAAAATCGCTCCCTTCGCGAATTAAAAAATAATTATGCAAACAAATAATAGAAAAACGGTATTGGTTACAGGTGCAGCCTCCGGAATCGGGAGGGCGGTTGCCACCAGGTTCGCGGGCGAGGGCTACGATGTGTGCATGAATGACCTGCAATCAGCAAAGTTGGAAGCACTGATTGCAGAACTTCCCGAAGGAAATCACCTGGTATTGCCAGGGAGTTATGCAGATACCAGGACCATGGAAGAAGGTGAAAAGCTCATCGCAGAAAACTGGGGCTCAATCGATGTACTTGTCAGTTGCGCGGGTTTGTTTGTAAACACCGATCCCCTAGATAAAGACCTTGGACGTTGGCGATTGTCATTCGATATTATGGTAAACGGATGTTTGATGATAACGAAGCTTGCGGCAAAATTTATGCTGGAAGAAGGGAGGATCATTCATATAACTTCCATTCATGGAAACAGGGCAGAAAAGCATGCAAGCGGGTATTCCATGTCCAAAGCAGCAATCAATCAGTATTGCAGGTCCCTGGCAGTGGAACTTGCCGGGAGAAATATTCTGGTGAATGGCATTGCCCCCGGGTTTGTAAATACGGCTATGTCAGTAGTTGATGGTGAAAATGAATTGGAGAGCCAGTGGTTCAGGGACAATTATATATTATCGCATCACCTGCCCCTGCGCAGGGCGGCACAACCGGAAGAGATAGCAGGAGTGGCCTTTTTTTTGGCAGGAAAAGATGCATCTTATATTACAGGCCAGGTAATTACCGTTGATGGCGGACTTACGATTACGTTCTAAAAATGTTTTCAATGAAGATAGAAACAGTAGATTTCTTTTACTTAAGTATGCCTGAAGTATTGGATATTGGCGATGGCAGCCAGGACGCCTTATTGGTGAGGATCCGAGCGGGTGGATTGGAAGGCTGGGGCGAATGCGAAGCATCGCCGCTCACCAGCATTGCCAGTTATGTATGTCCCATGTCGCACAGCGCCTGTAAGCCTTTAAAGTATTCCCTGGAAGGACAAAACCTGAACGGCATTGAAGATATTTACCGCATCTCTGCTGCGGTACATGAAAATTCCCTGGATCTGTTACAGGCTGATCACACCCTTTCAGGGATCGATATTGCTTTATGGGATCTGCTGGGCAAAAAACTACAGGAACCTGTGTATAAATTACTGGGATACAAAAAAGTATATCCAAAGCTTCCGTATGCGTCGCAATTATTTGGCGATACTCCGCAGGAAACTCTTAATAAGGCGAGGAAGTCTGTCGAAGCTGGTTTCAATGCGGTGAAATTTGGATGGGGTCCCTTTGGCATGAAAGGACTCCGGAACGATATCGATCATTTAACGGCAGCACGGGAAGGAATGGGTTCCGAAGCTTATCTCATGATCGACGCAGGCACAGTCTGGGTGGAGGATGACATCCAGGCAAAGCAACGGTTGCCGGCTTTAGCCGGGGTAAATGCTTATTGGTTTGAAGAACCGTTCATAAATGGGGCATTGGAATCATATAAAAAGTTGTCTGAATCATTGCCAAAAATTGCTCTTGCGGGTGGCGAGGGCTGCAATAATTTTGTTCAGGCCCAGGCCATGATCCATTATGGAGGGCTCAGTTTTATCCAGATAGATGCCGGAAGGATCGGGGGGATCACCATATCGAAAAGAGTGGCCGACCTTGCCAAAAGTAGGAATATCACCTACGTAAACCATACTTTCACCTCTCACCTCGCTTTAAGCGCTTCCCTGCAATCCTATGCTGGCATTGAAAAGGACAGGATTAGCGAATACCCCGTTGAATTGAAAATGCTTGCGCAGGAGATTGCAAAAGAAAAGATCGTTCCAGATAGCAATGGTTATATACATGTTCCTGAAAAACCCGGGTTGGGCATCACGGTAGATACCGGGTCGCTTCAAAAATATATTGTTGACGTAGAAATAAAAGTAAACGGCAAACTGATTTATTACACTCCCCGTTTTTAAGATCCGGGAATAAAACCTATAGAAGAAAAGAAAGTGTATAAAGTTAGATTGCTTTTATCAAAGTATCCTCCGGCGGTATAGCCATGTCCATTGCGAATAGGCCTGGAACTGAGAATGCAACAGACACTGTCCGTGTATCGTGGGTATGTTCACGTTATGGTATTCCTTTTTAGTTAATTGTTTGGCAGATCGTTTAATAATTCGCGCAGCATTCTCACTTTCCCGTTAATTTCATCGCTTTCAATATTACCTATCGAAAGAATTGGAGAAAGTTTCGGATATAGCCCGGGCATTTGAAGCCATTTTACAACTTGTTCTTTAATCCATTTGTTGTAAGCAATTGGATAAATTTTGTTTGCGATAAAAAGTGTTTGCAGGTACGCTTGAAATGCTTTATATAATTTGTCGAATGCCTGAAAATACAAACCACGGTTTATAAAAAATGGAATATGGTCCAAATCATACGCACAGGCTTTTCGTGCCATTGTTAATCGCAGCAAGCGCAATTCGTTATTATAATAAGGAAGCCATTTTTTTTGTAGTTCCAGGAAATAAGAACCTGCATGGTCCATTGGTGCTGAATAACAAATTTGGTTACCTATTTCTATTTCAAAATAGTCAATAGGTTCACCCACTTCTATAGGTGTCGGTATATAATTTGCTTCAATGATGTCTAAGTGTAAATGAGCAAAAGGGCTGGACTGTTTAAATTTAAGAAAGGCCGGCTCAGCATCCAGGTAAACTTTCCAGGTGGATTCGATATTTTTTATTTCATTTGCTTTAGTGCCCGGCTTTACCAATATTGCAAAGTCGAGGTCACTTTCAGGGACAGCTTGCCCACGGGCACAGGAATTTACAACCAAAACAGTGTCCACACTTGAAATATTCAGAAAGTAATCCCTAATTAATTCGCCCGCGTCCTGATGCAGTATTGTTGGAAATGTTGGCTTAAATGTCATTTGTTCGTTGCTTTAACCCTGCCCGCATTTTGCAATGTTGCAAGCGGCTTTTTTATTTTGGCCTGTTTTCAACTTCTTGCGACTATGTGCCCTATGTCCCTATGTGGTTCATATATAATTCATCCTGCTCTAGGGCGCAACAAAAGCAGTATACATAAATACTTTAAAATCAATAATTTACCCATGGCAAATATATAATTCATCCTGCACTGTAGTTGCAACAATGTAGTATACACAGCACTGGCTGGAAGTGGTTTCATAAATTGCCTCCAGCTTTAGCTGGAGGAACAAATTTATTCATTTTTGGCTTTAGCCAAACCAATCAGGAAAATGCTTAAATTAAATTCGGTTAAAGCCATCGTTTATCGCATTTTACATTATCCACAGGCTAAAGCTTTGGCAATTCAATTCCAACCTGGCCCACTCTGGCTCAATATCATTTGAGACTTGCCATGCAGTATTGCTGCAGAAAGGTCAACATACTTTTCTTTGATTTTCAATTAATTATGAATGGTGTATATATAATTACGTTTTGAGAACCCACGATCGTCCTTTCAGCAATAAGCATTGCAGCAGGGATAACAATCAACAATATGGTTGTGAGTTTTTTGGCCCGGAAACTGTAATAACTTTCAACCCGGCACATTCTCTGTCCGGCGAAGTCGGAGAAAATCACTCACTGTCATGGCCCAGGTCGTTCCAATGAAATGCCGGGCGACATTTTGTTGCTTAATTTCTAAGCAAATATTTTATTCCGTCAATAATATATTCCGATTGGAAGCCTTTAATTGCTCCCCGGTATTCCTGCCTGTCATACGAAGAATAATACGTGAATGCATGGCCGCCAATACTCTTTACCTTGCCCCTGAATGCTTTGTCATCAAATGAGGAATAATAAGTGAAAGCGGAATTTCCGATATTCTTTATTTTTCCCCTATAAGCCTCGTTATCAAAAGAACTATAATAAGCAAAAGAAACTGTTCCGGCATTTTTGATATTTCCTTTGAACGCTTCATTATCATAGGAACTGTAATAATCAAATGGGGTTGCATTGATACTCTTAACTTTTCCCTTGAATACTTCATTTTCGTAGGAACTGTAATAAGTGAAGGCAGTTCTTCCTATGTATTTAACCTTTCCACGGGAGTCTTCATTATCAGTTGGACCGTAGTATTCAATTTTCCCCATATACTTTTCAAGCCTTCCGGGATAATTATAAAACCTCCCTGCAGTTTTTTCTACTCCCCAATCAATAACCTTTCCATCCCTTGACATATTTACAGTTACGGCATCATCAATTATGAAAGAAATAATGTCTGAAGAACCGCTATTGGTTAATGTTATCTGTGAAAGTCTTTGTCCGAAAGCCAAAGCAAATAAAAGTGTAACAGTCAAAGTAAGCAATATTCTTTTCATACGAGTTCTTTAGATAAATTTTAAATCTTCATGAAAATAGGGATAATAATCAATTAAACGGTTTTTAATATGCTATTTGAAATAAAAAGCTGTTTAAATTTCATTTTCCAGCCTTGTTTCGTGTCTTCACAAACCTAAGCCCGGATTTTGTATTTGCCCTTGTTAGTGCCGAAGTTATAAAACGAAAAGAACGAAACTATCCTGGTGAGCCGCTGTTTGGTGTTTTCACCAACAGCCGAACCCCAAGCAATAAAAGCTGTCTTGATTTAGTTAGCCAGCCATTATAAAACGAAAAGAGCGAAACTATCCTAATGAGCCGCTGTTTAGTGTTTTCACCAACAGCCGGACAAGAGCGAACTATCCTGGTGAGCCGCTGTTTGGTGTTTTCACCAACAGCCGGACTCCAAGCAATAAACGCTGTCTTGATTTAGTTAGCCAGCCTTTATAAAACGAAAAGGGCGAAACTATCCTTAATGAGCCGCCGTTTGGTGTTTTCACCAACAGCCGGACAAGAGCGAACTATCCTGGTGAGCCGCTGTTCGGTGTTTTCACCAACAGCCGGACCCCCCCACAATAAACGCTGTCTTGATTTAGTTAGCCAGTCCCGGGTACAAAATTAAACCATCAAAGGTTTCGAACCCTTATAGACTCCTGTCCTGCCTGAATGTTCCTTGTATCGTGAAAACCGGAAAATTATTAAACCTCCGGATTTTATTTTAAATTCACATTTCCAGGATAACAAAATTATGCGGTAGAAAAGAATAATGATGTTTCACTCCATCCGCCGCGGCGGATGATATGTGTGTAAAGAAGAATAATGATGTTTCAAGCCCTCCCGCATAGAAGACTTGTGGGTAGAAAACTAACAATGGTTAACCCTTCCGGAGGTTATGCGGTTTCCCGGTGATTGTATTATTAAATGATCTCATTGAGGTAAGGGTATTATATAACTAAATAATTCGATTACAGCAACCATATGATTTGCAGTTATTGATAAAAAGAATTAATGATGATGAAATTATTCTCAAAGATTTGCTGTTTAACTTTCTTAAGTTTCTTATCCATTTCAATAGCTGGCCAGCAGCACCAGCGCTTACCCGTTTTAACTTTATCGCAGGATAGAAAATCCCCATCAGACTGGTTGGTACAACCTTTAAAAGAAAAAGCGGGTATCTATCAAAGTGCTGATCGTAAAGACATCATTTTGTATAATGGACTGGTCAAAAGAACATTCAGGCTAAGTCCGAATGTCGCCTGCATTGACTATTTAAATCTGAGTAATGGCCAGCAATTATTGAGGGCCGTAAAGCCTGAAGCTATAGTCACAATCAATGGCATTTCATACAATATAGGCGGGTTGAATGGTCAAAAGGAAAATGCCTACCTGTTACCCCAATGGGTGGATAATTTTTCCGTTGGGGAAAATGATTTTCAAATGGTGCGGTATGAAATAAAACCGCTTAAGCCCTTCGTTAACTGGAACCCATCCCGGTGGGCGATGAATAATAATCAGCCAACGGGTAAAATGATTTCTTTTATTTACCAGTCAACTGTTCCTTCCATAAAGAATATACAGGTAACAGTGCATTATGAACTGTATGATGGATTGCCCCTGATCGTTAAATGGTTGTCAATAGAAAACCTGGGTAGCACATCGTTGAAAATAAACCGGGTGGTAAATGAACTGCTGGCCCTTGTAGAAGAAGAAAGCGCCGTAGTAGGAAGTCCCGAAGAAATGAAAAAGCAGCACGGTATCTATGTGGAGACCAATTATGCCTTCAATAATGCAATGCGCTACGACATCAGCGACCAGACCACGCATTGGAAAACTGATTCGGTATATACGTCACAGGTTAATTACAATTACCAGACTCCCTGTTTACTGGAAATTTATCCCGAAAAATTAATTGAAATTGAATTGCTCCCGGGTCATACGTTTCGTTCGGTTCGTACGCATGAATTATTGATGGATAGTTACGATAGGGAAAGAAGAGGTTTGGCTATCCGTAAAATGTATAGTACCGTCGCCCCATGGACTACCCAAAATCCAATCTTCATGCACCTCGTTAGTAAAAATGACGAAGAAGTAAAAGTGGCTGTTGATCAATGTAAGGCTACGGGGTACGAAGCCCTGATCCTTAGCTTTGGCAGCCATCTTAATATGGAAGATTCCTCCGGGGAGAATATTGAAAAATGGAAATCACTGGCTGCTTATGCCCACCTCAGGAATATACAGATTGGAGGATATTCATTATTCAGCAGCAGGCGCATCAGCGATGAGGATGATGTAATAGATGTAAAAACAGGAAAACCTGGAGGGGCATTTTTTGGTAACGCCCCTTGCTTTGGGAGCAGGTGGGGATTAGCATACCGGGATAAAATAAAATACTTCTTTACACAGACTGGTTTTGATATTTGGGAGAATGACGGGCCTTACCCGGGAGATCCATGTGCCTCAACTGAGCACCCCGGACATAAAAATTATGATGACAGTCAATGGCGACAGATGGAAATTCAAAAAGAATTGTATCATTGGTTAAATGAACGGGGAGTTTATATCAATGCGCCCGATTGGTATTTTTTGGATGGTACGCACAAAATCGCCATCGGCTACAGGGAAGTGAATTTTTCACTTTCAAGGCAACAGCAGAAAATTCTGAACAGGCAAAATATTTTTGATGGCACCTGGGAAAAAACACCATCCATGAGCTGGGGATTTGTGCCATTAACTAAGTACCAGGGCGGCGGGGTTGACGCAGTGCTTGAACCTTTAAAAGACCACCTGGTAGATTATGAACAGTTGATGGTGCAATATTACGGTGCCGGTGTGCAGGCTTGTTACCGCGGACCCAGGTTATTTGATACCGATGCAACAAAAAAAACAGTGAGTAAGGTCGTGTCATGGTACAAGAAATACCGCAGCATTCTCAATTCAGATATCATTCATCTAAGGAGAGCCGACGGAAGAGACTGGGATGGTATTTTGCACGTAAATCCCAGGTTAAAAGAAAAGGGCTTTTTGTTACTCTTTAATCCATTAAAGGAAAAAATAAGCAGAATTATTAAAGTACCTTTGTATTATGCGGGTCTTTCTTCTGTTGCTGATGTCAGGGAAAAGGAAACCGGAAAAAGGCAGTATACCCTGAACAGGAATTACATGATCGAATTAAATTTTACCATTGAACCCGAAAGCTATACATGGTTTGTCATTGAATAGCATATTGAACAGGGATACAAATCAAATGAATCATTCCGTTTTTCCAACATACAATCAATCAAATAAAAATTATGAGCAATTCAAGAAGGTCATTTATAAAAAAGAGTTCATTGGCCCTTGCAGGTGCGGCAGTATTTTCCAATGAAATATATGCAGGCGCAAAACCTAAAACCATCCTGGGGATTCAGCTTTATTCCTTACGCGATGATATGGAAAAAGATCCCCTGGGTACATTGAAACTGCTCGCGGCTGCTGGTTACCAACATGTGGAACATGCCAATTATGTTGACCGAAAATTTTATGGTTATGGTGCTGTTGAGTTTAAGAAAGTATTAGATGGTCTGGGGATGAAAATGCTGAGCGGCCACACTGTAATGAACAAGCAACACTGGGATACTGCAAAAAACGACTTTTCGGACGCGTGGAAATATACAGTTGAAGATGCTGCTGTTGTCGGTCAGCAATATGTTATCAGTCCGTCGATGGATGAAAAATCAAGGCGTGATGACGGGGATCTGAAACGATTTATGGAACTGTTCAATAAAAGCGGTGAATTATGTAAAAAATCCGGTATGAAATTCGGCTACCATAACCACGATTTCGAGTTTAGGGAAAAGCTGAATGGCGTAAAATTATTTGATATCATTCTGCAGAACACCGATGCAGCCCTGGTAGCGCAACAATTAGATATCGGAAATATGTACCATGCAGGCGGCATAGCAATTGATATAATAAAACAGTACCCGGGCCGTTTTGAACTCATGCATGTAAAAGATGAAATAAAGGTAAGTGGCGAAGGAGAAATGGGAGGAAAATATGAAAGCACTATTTTGGGCAAGGGTATCATACCTGTTAAAGAAGTGATTGATCTCGGGAAAAAATCGGGCGGCACAATTCATTTTATCGTTGAACAGGAATCCTACCAGGGAAAGCCTCCAATTGATTGCGCAAAAGAAGACTTTGTACTAATGAAGAAGTGGGGGTATTGATCCGGTCTGCCAGACAGCTCTGCCACCCAGGACTGGCGCCCAGTCTGACCTCTGACCGGAATCATTCTGACTGCCGGCCCGGTCTGTCGCTCCGGTCTGCCGCCCCGTCATACCGGATGCTAACTGTTCC
>JBDTWP010000177.1:0-13002 GCA_040006615.1 Ferruginibacter sp. | reverse complement strand
GCTTGTCTTATTTTATCTGCAAGGCTTTTTCTTTTTTCTACAGGAATGGAAGTTTCGGCTACTGCTTTTTCTTTTGCAGTCGTTTCTGCTTGTTTCCCAACTTCACTAACTCCTTTACCTGTCTTGCCCTTTTCTGCTGCTTGCTTGGTATTTTCGGTAGTGGTGGCTTTTTCATTGGTTGGTTGTTCATTATATACAATATCATATAGTGAAGGGTAACGAATAAGGGATGGGTGGTCTTTTGGTAATAACCCTCTTTCGGCCAATCCCTTTAGCGTATCAAGGTATTTTTGTTTTACTTCATTTGGAATGCGCCTTTGATTTTTTACGCCTCTAATTTCATTATCAAAATCTCCTAATGACGCTGCATTTAAAGCAATAGTTTCTTCTTTAGTTAATTCATTCCCTTTATTTTCACTTACAGGTATAGGCTTGGTGGCTTGGGTGGGTTGGGTAGTTTGTTTTGAACTACCTTCTTTTATGCCTAATTGTGCATCATATTTTTTGTGAATTTCTTTTAAGGCAGCTTGTGGGTTATGTGGAACGTATGTATCTAAACGTATTTGTGGCTCTTTTTTACTAAGTGTGCTATTGTATTTTTCTTTAACTGAATTTAGCCTGTCATGCAGTTCTTTATGGTAATCATCAATTGCTTTTAAATCAGCTTCACGTTCTGATTTTCCTTCTTTAACATAGGAATCTCTCTGATTGGTAAGGCGATTAGCTATATCATCAGTAATCTTAATACCATTCTCCTTCGCCTTTATTATGCAATCTGTTAATCCCATAGCTAATTTCTATACATTAAATAACATTTAATAAATAACAACCATTCCTGTTCTTCTATCCTTCTTTTTTCCAATAATGATTTATCACTATTTATATCTACTTCACGTTTTCCACCCCTTCCAATGCCACCGCCATTACCTTCA
Organism: Ferruginibacter sp.; assembly: GCA_040006615.1. Taxonomy (GTDB): domain Bacteria; phylum Bacteroidota; class Bacteroidia; order Chitinophagales; family Chitinophagaceae; genus Ferruginibacter. The sequence continues at coordinate 12,070 of JBDTWP010000177.1, read as the reverse complement.
CTTTCAGGTGTAGATAATGGCGATTCCATCAAATTATTCATAAATAATGGTAACAGCATAACAAAGAATATTATACCGGAACTTCTTCGTATTGAAATGAAAATGCTCCACCTGCTGCACCTGAAGCTGTTGATGTATAGAAAGCGCAATAAGCACCGGCAGGTAGTATAATTGAACCCTCTAAATCAATTACCTTTGATACACCATTAGGTGATGTTGTAATAGCACCTGTTAATCCTGAATCAAAAATAATACTAACGGTTGGTGCTGTTGGTAATGTCGCTGCACTATCCAATAACGCTGTTCCTGAAGCACCTACACCGAAAAATTGTGAACGTGGTGTAACAGGTGTTGTATGTGTTACGTTAGTGCTTGAATTGTACCCTGTCATAAGCCCAATAAATGCACCTGCGGCAAATGCTACTATAAATGAATACGCACATTTAGTAATAACTACATTTACGGTACTACCTACAGGATTAGATAAGCATAGCCCTGTGTAGGTTGTTGCCAACCCAACCGTAGTTACTTGCCCTACTATTGCGCCACCAAATAATGCTCTACGGTAGTTTGTTTCATAGTAACGTCCATGAAGTTCTGAAAGAATTGCATCCCCCATATTACCCTGACGGAGTGCTGCTTGTGTGTTTGGTGAAATTGACGCTGTTGTAGCTATTACACCAACTTGTCCTTGTACAATCATTGTTTTGTGTTTTTAATTATTAAAGAATAAAGATGTTTCATTTCGTAATTGTGCCGGTTCATCTATTATAGGTATAATATTATTCGATATACCCGTAATTAACTGCCTCGGAAGTTCTGATAACTGTTGTGTTAATATTCTCAACTCTAAAAGAATATTATATAGTAATTCTTCTTTTCCAAACCCTTCATATTGAGTTACATCCATAACAGGTAAACTCATTGTATTTTTAAAATTTCCTACTATACCCTGCAATGCTCTTGCTACACCTGTTTGGTCTGTTACAGCAATAGCTAAATCACCCGTTGTATCTGTTCTTAATACCCTTGTTAAATTACCTGAATCTGTACCTGCAATTGGAATAGGATTTGACGTTCTTGCAGAACCTGGTGCAATATTACCTCCTATCTGTAAGCGCTTCTAAAAAAAGCATCCTGTCATCTTCATCATCATCTGCCAGGAAAATAAGAGGCGGTTTTTTCATTTTAGTTAGCGGGTTTAGAAATAAAGTTAATAGGTGGAAATCAATTTACAAACAAATCCTGAAAAATTGTATGGAATACATGCCTGCTATCCGTACCCGAATACCAGCATTTATTAACTGGAAGAGTTATTAATGTACGGAATATATCAGCATCATTGATTTATATGGATAACCAATTGTTGCTTATATATTTACCCAATTGCAAGAAACGGTATATCCCGTGAGGAATAAAAATCCCACTTTATGGTTCAATTGTAATAAGTAAGCCTGTTTATGTGTTTGGATGATATTTTGCAACTGATTAGCTGACCAATCACAAAAATCGACTTTATTTCATCATCCACATGAAACTGACTTCCACGATATTATTCGAATTCATCAACGATTTTGATCTTGAAGTCTCCGAATTGGGCGTGTGCTTTGATGCAATAATAAATTTCAATTTACCAATGCAAAATTTTAATTTGCAAAGTGAAGTACACATGGAATCTGTCCTATCAAACAGTATTGACAGCATTTACCTTTTAAATCCTTTGATTGAAAAGTATAAAATGCCTACTTTTTTTAGTGACGTCAATCACCAATTCTTATACCTGAATCATACAGGACTGATAATCGCGGGTAAAATGCCATTATTTGGCGCCTATAGCGTATCGATGTTCCCGAAAAGCCAAAGTTGTAGTTTAAAAACCTATGATGAATTAAGAGCGAAGAAACTCAATTAGGCCATGTATTAATTAACTGATTAGCTAATTTTCTTATTACAAGGCCATTTCCTTTCTTTGGTACTCCATTAGCACATTATCGAATTAGCTAATTAGCTAATTACTTCATTCCGTATCTCAAATTTAATTCATCCAAAAGTACGCCCGCAGCACTATCCCCCCTTAGTGTAGCCTCCATTAGCAATTTCGATCCCCTTGGTATATCAAAAGTAAAGTTACAACCCCGGTAACCCTTTTGTTCTAAAACCAGCGTATCCCCGGCAAAAGAATACAAAAAGCCCAGCGTTCGCTTTGCGGGTACATATCCTTTGCCCGCAGCCCTCTTCAGGTATTCTATCGCTTCTATACAATTACTTTTATCCTTTTCATTTAAAAGGGTAAGATTGCCATACTCATACATTGCTTCCGGTATTTGCCGGATCGCCAAAGCCTTGTAAATTAATCTTGCCTCCTCCACCCTCCCATTCATAAAAAAATTCCTGGCCTTCTTCAACTGCAGGTTTTCCTCTTCATTTAGAGTGTAGTCATTCAATGAAGTAACAACTGTTCTGTCATTTTGCCCTGCAGTATTTTTTTTCTTAACCGCTATATCAGTTATAAACCCAATGACAACTAACGAAAGTAATATGATCAATATATTTTTAAGATTAAAAAAAAATTCTTTAGCCGGCGTGCCGGGATGCCTTGCATATGGCAAATTTTTTTCTACCCCTTTGCCTTGCTTTTCATACCCTGATAATTTTTGCAGGAGCTCCTCTTTTTCTCTTATTAAATTTTCATTTTCCTGTTCCAGTTTTGCGATTCTTCCTGCACCCCACTCCACATTACCCGCCGCTAAAATACTGTTTCGTACGATATACTCATTTAACTCCATCCCGTTTGCAAAACGATCCGCTGGTTTCTTTTCGAGGCATTTATAGATCATACTCACCAGCCATTCCGGCACCTGCATTTCATGTTCTTTTTTTTCTTTGCTCCACCACGCAGGCAGATGTTGTTTCCTCAATGAAAGGAGGTTTGGAGGCGCCACCTCCAAATGAGAAACCATCACGGTATTTCGGGCGGATTCCCCATTGTCTCTTAACGGAAATGGTACAGTGCCTGATAAAACCTCAAATAGTATAACACCAAAACTGTAAACCTCCGTTTCAAAAACTAACTGGCCCTCATGCTGTTCCGGCGCCATAAATTCAATCGCTCCCGCCTGCCGCAAACTGGTGCGTCGTTGCTCATCCGACATTACTGACAAACCAAAATCCAGTAAAACATAATTACCGGTACGGATGTTGAATTTTACATTATTACTTTTGATATCGCCATGCCTTACATCCGCCTTATGGCAATGTGCCAATGCGTTAGACAATTGCTCCGCCACCTTTAATGACTCCTGGATCGTAAAGATCATTTCATGCGGCGGTTTTAAAAGTTCTTCCAGGTCGGGGCCATCAATGTATTCCATCTCTATAAATGGGAAATTACCCGAATCGGTTATGCCAGCTTTAAGAATGGTGACTACATTTGGATTAGCGTCTTCATTTACTTTTTTAAGTTTTTGAACCTCATTCTGAAAAGAAACGAAATTTTTATCATCTGCACTTTCGCTGTAAATAGGGGTAGGCAGTATTTTAATAGCGGTAATGATCTCGCCAATACGCTTCGCCTTGTAAACAGACCCCTGGCCACCTGATTTTAAGGTACCCATATTTTCCACTCCTTCCGTAATAGTAAAGATCCTTGCCATCCGTTTTAAACGATTTATCCTGCCATAAAGGTAAATTCAAGTACCACTGACTCTCCCAGTATCACCTGGTCGCCCTCCTGCAAAAGATGACCGGTCTTCGTGGTCATCAGCTTTACAGGAACACCCCCCGGCGCTCTTACTTTAATTTTATTTTTAGGTGGGATCCCCCCCTCATCCGCAAACAAAAAGAATGAACCCGCTACAGGATCCCATTCAATATGGGCATGCTGACGACTCACCGCCCTGTTTTTTTCATTGCTATCCGAATCAGTAAACACAACAAAATTTTTCCTGAAAAATCCATCCGCGGTTTGAACACTTGCACCCCTGCCAATATTTATCTTACCGCCGGAAGAACTGATCATATACCGTTCCCGTTCTGCATCACCATTCAGCACGTTAATATATGCGGTCGCTTCTTTATGCAGTACGGGGTTCCTGGAAGTTGAGATCAGTATTGCCACATCGATAGTTTTTGACCTGGTGGCTTCAGGAACCGGTTCCTTATTAAATGAAATTTCCATTGCCCATGATACGGGTAATGCAATGGCATAATCATCCGCTATCTTTTGTACTTCATCATTTTTAAATTTACCCGGGGTATTATGAAATAAGGCGGCTTCATACAAATGCCTCTCTTCATCGTTGCAATGAATGAATAGATACAATCCGGTTATATTGCTGCCTTCACCACCTTCAATCTTCTGAAATTGTTCCTTAATAAATTGAAGGATCGCATGCCGGATTTCCTTTACGTCTTTTGGACGATTTTTAAACAGATCAAACATGTTGAAATTTTTTTTTACTGGTTTACACTTAGGTTCTTTATCCCGGTGATACCGCCAGGCAAAGCACCAAACCATGGCAAAAATCCGGATGAGTACCAACCTGCCTCATTATTTATAGCTCATACTGCAATATCATCAGTTTAAGGGCAATGGTTCGTTTGCAACTGATTGCTTTTTACCCACGACCTTCTTTATCACCGGAGACTCAAATCCCTTTATATAGCCCCGCTGGAGTAAAACAGGTATCACATGCTTTCCGGCAAGTTTCACTGCTTCGCTGGAACCTCTTGCATTCTCAATACGCACACAGACTACAATATGCCCGTTACCGCTGGCTTTTGGTGCAAAGAATACATACCAGCCATCATTAATCGTTTCCCCCCTGAATATTCGTTCAGGCGTTCCGGTTTTGCCTGCTACTAAAATGCCCAGCCTGTTTATTTTAGGAGCACTTTGTTTTCTCATATAACCGGTCATCAGTTCAGCATACTTCGGTTTCTTTGCAATATCCATTCCCTTTTTTAGTTCAGAAGGCACACCATTGATATTCATTACATATCGGTTTTCAGGCATCGTCCCATTGTTGGCGATTCCGGCAACCAACCTGGCAATGGATGCCGGGGTTGCTACAAGTTCACCCTGCCCCCATGCCATTCCCGAAACGCCCTTGGCCCTTGTTCGCCTGATATTATTTTTGTCATACCGCTTGATACTGGCAAATTCTGTTTTTCGCCATAGTTCCCTCCATGTATCCTCTTGCTTATTATTATTTTGCTCCGCCTCATAATAGTATCCACCAACCCCATGCAAAAACATCCCCGTTTGAAGGTAAAGGGTACCCATTTCCTCCTGCAATTGTTCCTCATTTGCCAGGCGGATAAAAAATGAATTATTCGATTTTACCACAGCCCGTTCCATCGAAATATTACCCGCTTCATCAGGCTCATCACTTTTTATCCTTATAAGATCCTGCGGATGTATCAAAATGATTTTTTTAGCCGCAGCTTCACCTAACTTATTAAATGCAGCAAGGGCTGTTACCAATTTTGCTGTAGAGCCGGGTTGTGTGGCATGTGTAAACCCAAGATCCGTGTTTACATTCCAGCCGGGTAGTTTATTCAATTCGGTTTCGCTTAAAGTAAGCAGATCCCAGTTATCTGTTGCAGGCAACGGGAAGGCGGCGGAAGCAAGTACGTCACCAGTATTGTCTTCCATAATAACCACTGAAGTGCGCTTTGTATTTGCGCTGTCATCCGACTGAATTGATTTTTGAATACTGGTCTGAAGAGCGGCATCCATTGTCAACCGCACATCACGGTTCCCTTTTTTGAAATCCTGCACTTCCCTGCTGTTGATGCCCGCAAGCAATAAGGAAGTCAGTGAGCTATAATCTCTTTTATTTACAACCCTTTCGGTGATGATTTCGGGTAGAAAGCGGTTCTCCCTGAAACGGGTTGCGCTCACCTGGAATTTTGCGGCCGGAGTTGGAAATCCTCTCAACGCCGGGCCATGCGCATATTCCGCAAAATACCCGTTGGAACCACCATTGAAAATACCCGTATTTGCATCACCGGTCCAGAAAAACATTTGCTCTCCGAAAGGGTAATACCTGTCCGCTCTTTTGTATGCAAATGATTCAACATTTTCTTTGGAGATACCCAGGATAAGCAGGGAGTCCCTTTGCTGCATTAAAAAATCATGGTTACTCGTGGCAAGCAATTTTCCTTTCCTGTCCAATAAATTTCCCGCCTGTAACCGGTTCATCAAAATATTGATACGGGGATTATAGCTAAACATCCGTTCACCATTGCGATCAGCAACCAATGCCGGTTCCACTATCCATTTTTTATTATTGATTATGTATTTTGAAACATTTACAGCGAGTAATATAATACCTATACAGGCTCCCAATAAAGCCGGCAACAGGTTATTGTCCTGCCTCCCGGTGATGAATTTCATCTGTGCCCGTGATCCTTTTAAGTGGGATGCGGATAACAGAAAACCTGCGGCAAGCATATTGCAAAACAGGGAAGAACCCCCGTAACTCATAAAGGGCAATGCTACTCCGGTAAGGGGCAGGGCCCCCGTGGAGCCTCCGGCAATTAACAGGAACTGAATAAAAGTGGCAATACCGATACCTGCACATATATAAAACAGGAAGGGGGCTCCAGTCTGCCGGCCAATTACAATAGAACGATGCAGGTAAATCAAAAATAAAATGAAGACGCAAATAATACCCGACCATCCAAACTCTTCACCAAAGGAAGGAAGGATCATATCGGTATGCGCCTCGGGAATTGTCTTGGCGAATCCTTCCCCGGCACCCTGGCCGGAAATACCCCCGCTGCTCATCGCCCAAATACCGTTTGCAACCTGGTCACCGCCAAACACTTCATTGTTCCACGCATTCTCCCAGATAGCTTTCCTGTCGATCAGTCTCCTGATCGGACCCGGAAAGGCTGAAGCAAGTAATGGGATTTTATCCAATAACATAAACCCGCACACTATAACCATGGCCATAACAGAAGATTCACTAAGCTTCTTTTTCCGTGCCAGCATATATAACAGTAAACATCCAATTGTGATGGAAGTTCCTATCCACACATCGTTACTTACCCAGATGGATAAGATGTATAAAATTACCGCAGCCGCCATCTCCTTAAAATCGCCCCTTGAAAAAGAAAAGAGGATAATAAAAGTGAAACAACAAACCATTGCGGGCCCCAGGTCGCCAAGTATCAAATATAACAATATGGTGATCCCGATGGCAAATAATGCAAAAATGAAAAAAGAAAAACGCCTCTCCCAGGAAGCATATGACGAGATAAATTTTTCATTCACTGCAAAAAATCCTGCCAGGAAAATGATTACAAGGAATTTGACAATTTCACTTGGCTGAAAACCCAGTAAATTTACCTTTACTCCGCTACCCTCAGGTCCGGTGCCAAATAAGATCGTAAGCGCCAATAATCCTGTTGCGGCAAGAGCCCATGGCCATCCATTAGCTGCTAGCCGGTTATTTTTGAAAAAAAACAGGCGGTATAGCCTGGAATCAGTGTTAAAGCGGCGAAGATTAAACAACATCATTATTATGATTGCAATAAAACCCGCGCAAAAATAAATTAAGGTACTTTTTGCAAGGAAACGGTCCCTGAGCGGGTCTTGCAAGCTAAACAAAGTGATTAAAGAAAAGCCGGTTAACAGCATCAACAAGGGCAATATAAGTTGGTCTGATTCCCTAAACCGAAAACTTAACAAAATATGGAGCAACCAGAATGCTCCCAGAAATGCGCAGGCAATGATCCAAAACCATTCCGTTGCCTCGCGGGGCGTTCTCACAATAAACGATTTCTCTTTCTTAAATGTATTAAAATCCTGTGTTGAAAATAATTTGATAGTATGTGCTGATTGATTAAATGAAAACGCGACATCATTTGTCAGTTTCTCCACACCTTTGGAGCGGCCAAACTGGTAGCCGGGCTGCAGGGGAATCACTTCAAAAGCATGGCCGGCGGGAAGGCGCTCAAAAGAAAAATCGCCATTTGCATTGGTACGCGCATATGCCACCAGTGATTCCAATTGACGGTTATTGAGTGAATCCGCAACAAAAACTTTTCGCAGGCCATTTTTAGCCTCAATGATCCTATTTTCAGGCCCGGCGTTTTCATCAATATCGATGCTGTCATGTGGAATGATCATCTGCAACCGCACCAATACCGCTCCAACAGGCTGCTCATTATTTCTAACCGACCCGCTGATCTTATACTTCCCCATCCCCACCGCATTAACAGCAGGCAATTTCATTGGAGCGCTCCGCTCCTGTTCAAACAACAGGGTGTCGTTTTCCGAAAACCCTAATAATGCTCTCGATACTTTTACTCTCTTTTTAAATGATTCCCCGCCCCGGCTGAAAGCATCATCCGCGTTAATATAGTATTTGCTCTTATTCAGTTCACCGACATTATCAGTAAGGCCGGGATGTAAAATATAATCCTCTTCCATTTCGGTACTGATCAATTCAATGTCGCGGTTATCTTTGAAATAAAAACCTTTGGTGAGTAATGTCTTAATACGATCGCCTGGCTTGCTGTCATTAATATTCATCATGGTACCTTCTGCAATACGCATGGGCACTTCAGAGAAATCTTTCTTTAACATGGCAAATAACCGGTAAAACAATAAACCAAAGACCACCGAAATGATCAGCAAAAAAATTCCTTCAACAATCCGGTAACTATTTTTCTTTGATATTGCAGGCATATTTTTTTGTACAATTATTTAAATAGTTTACGGTTTGCAGTTTGAGGTTTACAGTTTTGCCATTGCGGTACCAATCACACGAAAGTGGATGCATGTTGAGCCCGTCACCTATACACACCTTACAGCCCGGACACCTATATACCCATACAGCATATATACCCGGTATACCTTATTTACCTTTCAATGAGTCCCCATAATTAAATAAAACTTCAGCCTGTGCGCCGGATACCGGCTTGTTTTGTGATAACTGCTCTTGAAATTGCACCGGCACAACGCAATTTTTAAACCAAACATTTTTTAAGTGTAATCCCTTATTAAGCACCAGCACCCCTACATTAAAATTTTCAATAATTAGGCTATCCAGTAAAACATACCTGCAGGATGCAGTAAGCAAAAATGCCGGTCCCGTAAAAGCGGTATCTCTCACAAAAGAATTTCCATTTCCAATTATGTGCAACGAATCATTTTTTATAAATATTGTGTCTGTAATAATAATAGGCTGGCTTCCGCTTAATTTAACAATTGCACTGGAAGAAGCGTTGATACTATTTAAAAAATTAAGCTCCTGGCCATTCCTTTGTCTTGGATTGATGGTTTCTATGGGCTTTTGAGTATTCTTATTCTTTTTATAATTTTTAACCAGTAACCATATAAATCCTGATAAGAAAATGACACATAAGTAAAGCAGCAACCTGTTAATATTTTTACCCTTGTTGCTTTTTATCACCTTGCTGTTATGGTTAGTATCCTGCCCCGTGATTTTCAATTCTTCTTCACTGCTATGATTGATTTTTCTTGGCGGGAACATAGGTTTTGTCACTTCAAGCTGCACAGGTGACTTATCATTATTAACTAGCACCACGGTTATATTATCCCTGCCGCCCGCATCATTGGCAGCATGTATAAGACGCTTGCCCTTTGTTGGCAGATCAACCGCACTTTTAAGTATTGAAATAATTTCACCCGCGGGGATCATATCTGTAAGCCCGTCACTGCATGCTAAGATTGTATCGCCGGGAAGAAAAGGAGATTCTCCTGTATCAATAAAATCCTTTCGGAGCACTATCTGTGCTTCATATCCCAATGCTTTATTCACTTCGTTCCTTTTTGGATGCTGCATGGCGGCTTCTTCAGATAATCTTCCACTCTCTTCCAAAAATCCAACAGTTGAATGATCCCTGGTTATTTTGATCAGTGAACCATCCCTGAAGAGGTATAAACGGGTATCGCCTACATGAGCAAAATAAAACACATTCTTTTCAAGATCCACTACAGCCAATGTAACTACACAGGCCATCTTCTCATTTTGAGGACTCACTTGTTTTTCCCTGATGATCCTTTCATTTGCATTCTCAAGTGTGGATATCAATTGATCAATAATATTCCCTGGCAGTTTGTCAAGGTCATTGATGATCACATCACGGGTTAATTGAGCCGCTACCTCCCCACCGGCATAGCCGCCTACTCCATCTATTACGCAGGCAACAATAAATTGGCTATTGGAAACAGTCTTTGCAATAAAGCTGTCTTCATTGTTTGAACGCTGCCTGCCCGGATCGGTTATTCCAAAATAATTTTCACCCATTGTGCTTATGTGTGTTTTTTATATCCCTGAAGTTTATCACCAACAGCAATAAACAAATTACCAGTAGTGCAATGGATAAGATATTATTCATCAGCGTCAGGATTTAAAAAGATTAATTCCCACGATGCCGTTCAAAACAATCCGTGAATTAACAGGCAGGTCTACCCATACCGGGTTCTGTACTTCGCACTTGGAAATCTCATGCTCGTTTACGATTGTTTTTTCACCAAAGGAAGCCAGGTAAAATTTATCTTCATTTTTATCGTAGCGTATACGCAGGTGTGGAGTGCTTACCCATTCAGATGGTATTCTGAAGATATTGGAAGCTGTGGAATCCTCCTCTTTGCCTGAGACCGTAATATCCTCATCTTTCATAAAATATTCCAGCTTCTTTCCCGCATATTCACGATCCGGCAGGGTGGTTTCAAAACGGCCAATTGTTTTCGTATGCTTGCCGGATACCCTGGCAACATTAAATAACAGATCCTCCTGGAACGGCACTTCATAATAACCTTCGCTGTAAAAAGTAAAATCCTTAAGAATTGCCTGGTTGATATCCAGGGTTTGAGCGATACCTGTTTGCCTTGGTATAAAAGTAACCCGAAGGTTCTGGTCCTTCTGAACATGGCTGCCAGGAAGGAGTTTGCCAATAAAACCTATATCTCCTCTTGCATAATCAGGATGTGAGGCGAAACGAAATACCCATTTATTGCCTGCAGGCTCCACCGTTTTACCTTGAAGGTTGTATTGCTTTAAGGTAGCATAAAATTGTTTTAAGGATTCCTGGATGATAATACCAAAAATGCCTTTCTTATCCTGCATAAATTCAAGGTAGTCCTCCGGACTAAAAGAAATAATATATTCATGATAAAAAACCACCCGTTGTGCAAAGGACAATTGCTGCACGGATTCATCAAACTTGTCTACAATATATTTATAAATAATATTGGGCGTAAGGTTCCTGACCTCACTGACTGATTCCGCGTTTTCACCTTTAAGGAACCAGTCATGTAATCCCATCCGTTGCCAGAAACTGGGTTTTGTGTTCATTAGCAAATGTTTTTATTGTTTTTTTTCCTCAACATGCTTCTTTTTCTTCCCGAATAATTTATTGAAAAACTTCTTTAACCCCTTCTCAGGAGGTTCTTTTTCAATAACCTCCGGCCGGGCTTTAATTATTACAACGCGGTTTAATTTCTTTATGCTGTCAACCTTCGAGAGTGAAATTGTCCGGACGTTTACAATATTTAAAAGTACCCCCTTAAATTCCTTCCTGTGCGATTCATTATTTACCCAAACATTATCCCCCGTCTTTTTAATGGGTAGCTTTACACCCAGCACCGCTCCGTATCCGGCTCCATTGAATGTCATACTATCCCAGGACATGGCACCATCCAGGGAATAATAATATTTTGCTTGCTGTTTATCATAATAAATATTTTTCTCAGGGTAATAATAAACAACGTTTTCGACTGCACTTTTATTATTTCTATTGCAGGAAAAAGAAAATACCATAAAACCTGGAATCAAAAATATAACCCTAATGAATGAACTGAATTTCATCAAAAATTTTTAATAGTACCACCCAACAATCATTCCAGTAACATATTGCCTTAAACCAATTTTATTTTATATACTTTATTTACCCTATTTACTTCTTCTTTAACTGCTCCAGGTAACGCATGGCAATTGTATCTCCTTCCGACACCGCTTCTATCAAATACCTGGCACCCATTCCCTCATCCTTCTTAAAAGGACAGGAAATATAATCACTGGACTCCATG
>JBDTWP010000176.1:0-13036 GCA_040006615.1 Ferruginibacter sp. | reverse complement strand
ACATAACTTTGTAGGCGGTTAACAATATCAGCACCATAAAATTTCTGCAGCTCGTTCATTGCTAACTACTTTAGTATTCTTATATTTGATATCCAATGTATGCAATTGTAGATATAGAAACAACAGGCGGTTATGCATCCGCACATGGAATCACCGAAATCGCCATATACATTCATGATGGCAAAGAGATAGTGAAACATTTTGAAACACTCATTAATCCTCAACAAAACATACCCAGGTATATTACCTCACTCACCGGCATTGATAATTCAATGGTAGCGTCCGCCCCGGCCTTTGGAGAAATTGCGGAACTGGTATTTGACCTACTCAACGATAAGATCTTTATTGCGCATAATGTAAATTTCGACTATTCATTTATTAAGCATCATTTGAAAGCCGCGGGATTTGATTTAACCGCCAAAAAATTATGTACCGTAAGATTGGGGAGGAAAGTATTTCCAGGTTTGCCCTCCTATAGTTTGGGAAATCTTTGCCGCTCCCTGGAATTGCACATCGATAACAGGCATAGGGCTGGTGGCGATGCAAAAGCAACCGTAAAATTATTTGAACATTACCTTGCAAAAGGCGCTGATACACATATTGAACAAATGCTTAGAAAAACATCTGCCGAACAATGGCTGCCTTTGCATTTAACCAAAGCGGATATTCTGCAGCTTCCCTCCGGACCAGGTGTCTATTATTTTCGTGATATAAAAGATAAGATTATCTATGTAGGTAAGGCGGTGAATATCAAAAAAAGGGTCAGCAGCCATTTTACCCACAATAATCCCGATAGAAAAAGGCAAAATTTCTTACGTACAATCTGTAAAATAAATTATAAGGAATGTTCTACAGAACTGGAAGCCATTGTGCTGGAAAGTACTGAGATCAGGCGATTGTGGCCAAAATATAATTATAGCCAGAAACAGCCTGCACAAAGGTTTGCCTTATACATGTTTGAAGACAATCGGGGCTATCTCCGGTTGGCTATTGATAAAAAGAAAAAGAATCTTCCGCATTTATATAGTTTTAATTTATTTCATGAAGGCCTAGTCATGCTTAAAAAAATGGTGGAAGAATTCGGGCTCAATGAAAAATTATGTTTTATAGATAAGACGCCATTCAAAGAGAACGACTATACTTTTTTAGAAGCTCCGCCTACCTATAATGAGAAAATAAAAAATGCGATCAAAGCGCTTGAGGAACAATTACCAACATTCGCAGTAATGGATAATGGGTTAACAAAGGAAGAAAAGCTTTGCCTGCTGATAGACAGAGGAAGTTTTTGGGGAATGGGCTATTTGCCGTCATCAATGGAAGTCACCAGGTCTACTGACTTAAAAAACCTGCTGGTTCATTATGCTGATAATGATACTATTCGCAATAGTATTTATTCTTTTGTACAACAAAACCCCGCAAAGAGAATTGTGCTAGGATTATAAACTACTGCCGTATCAACAATCAGTTGGTGTATTATTGATTAGAAATTATGAAAAACGAATTACACGAATTAATACAGTGCTAAATTCGTGTAGTTCGGGTATAAATTTCGTGTAACTCACTTTGAGTCATTTTATACCTGACATTACACTACATTGAAATACCGGACAGGGAAGATTGATCAAAACAAATTTCCACTCATTTCAAGATTCTTTATTCCCTGTTCAGTATTCAATACTTTTGCTACGCCTTTACTTCGAACTTAGGTCTGCCCTGTAAGAAAGCAATTCGCTCCAGGCATTCTCAACATAATTTTGGATAATTTCCAACGCTTCGTTATATGAATCAACGCCATAAATTGCTTCAAACCTGTCTTTAAGTGGCATTCTGAAACCAGGATCTCTCTCTTTCAGGCCTTGTTTGTACCTGGTTACAAGGGCGTATTGTGCCGGACCGGATGAACTGGATTGATATACTGCTACTGACTCACCGCCTGCTTCCCATACTTTTTTGGTTTTTTGAAATAGTCCCTTTAACTTATTTCCCCATCCAATTTTAGGGAAATAATGCGTGATATTTATTTTATTGCTATAATCGGTTAGAGCAACAGAACTCAGTGAATCCTGGTAGACTGAGTATCCGACGGAACCCTTCTCGGTAAGGTAGATGGCCACATTTTTATTCCAGTCGGTAGTATGCTCCTGGCCCAGGTTTCCACGGCCATCAAGCTGGTCCCAACTATTCGGTCCTTCGGTAATATGGTATCCACCCGCATCAGGCCCGGATTCAATGTCAAATACACGCCACTTCCAGTCGCCGGTATGGTACTTTTGTGCATGGGCGGCGAGCGCTTTTTCAAACTCAAGCACTTTATCCGCCTTTGGAAAAACACGGGTGGCACTCACCACATTTTTGTTCTGCCCTATCACCATCATTGGGATGAGTAGGCAGAGAAAAAAAATCTTTCTCATTTATTGATGTTTAAAGGCAAAAAAATAGAGGGTGGAGTTAAGAAAGGGGTCGAATGTACGGGCAAAGTAGACTTTAAATTCCTCGCATACAAATAATAATGCATATTTCTTGATATATTTTTGAATCGCAGTTGAATCGTAATTTATTTCTGCTGCTTTATACGGCAAATCATGTTTTGAATCGGGTCCATTCAAAATTCTCGTTGCCGGGTGAGGGCACCAGCCTGCGGAAACTGCCGTGGTCGCACCCCCCCGACCAAAGTTATGAACGGCGTTTTGGAATGCATCCTTTCCAATCTTCCAATTTTTTATTTCACTATAAGTGCTACTTTCGCAGCCGAAATAAGAGAATCATGTCCGCTTTCGTACAACCAATAGCACTAAAATTAAACATAAAATTGCAGCAGGTAGAAGCTGTATTGAATTTGTTGGAAGAAGGGTCTACCATCCCATTTATTGCGCGTTACCGTAAGGATAAAACGGGAGCGTTGGATGAAGTGCAGGTAGAGCAAATACAGGATGAAGCTAAATTTTTAAAAGAGCTTACCGAACGCAAAACCTTTATAGAAAAAGCAATCGGTGAGCAGGGCAAAATGACAACGGCTTTGCGGGATAAGATCAATAAAGCTGCCACCATTGCTGCACTGGAAGATATTTATCTTCCCTTTAAACCCAAACGCAAGACCAGGGCACAAACGGCAAGAGAAAATGGCCTGGAACCACTTGCATATGTATTATTGGAACAACAGGTGGTTGACCCGTTAACAGAAGCAGCGAAATTTGTGAATGAAAAATGTGCCGGTGCAGACGAAGCATTACAGGGTGCCAGGGATATTATAGCTGAGCTGATCAATGAAGATGCGCTGGTTAGGTCTAGACTTCGCAGGCTGTTTGAAAGGGAAGCTTCCCTGCAAAGTAAAGTTGTAACCGGCAAGGAAGCGGAAGCGATCAAATACAAGGATTATTTTGAATATTCCGAAATGATCTCCAATACGCCTTCACACAGGGTATTGGCGGTACTGAGGGGTTTTTTGGAAGGCTTTTTACGTATCGCTATTTCACCCGCGGAAGAAGCAGCCCTTGAAATAATGGAAGACCTATATATTAAAGGAATGAATCCTTCCAGCGACCAGGTCTGGAAAGCGATGAAAGATGCCTACCGCAGGTTATTGCAACCAAGCCTGGAATCAGAATTCAGGACGGCATTGAAGGCTAAGGCGGATGAAGATGCGATCAATGTATTCGCGGAGAATTTACGACAGCTATTATTGAGTTCTCCATTGGGGAGCAAAAGAATACTTGCGATAGATCCCGGTTACCGTACCGGCTGCAAAGTGGTATGCCTGGATGAAAAAGGGGAACTGCTAAAAACCGAACTCGTATTTCCGCATGAACACAGTAGGGTAGCTGAGGAGGGAATAAAAATAAAGGATCTTGTACAAAAGTACGAAATAGAGGTATTTGCGATTGGTGATGGTACTGCAGGAAGAGAAACAGAGCAGTTCATCAAAAGACTTAACCTGGGACTGCCGGTATTTTTAGTGAATGAGGACGGTGCATCTATTTATTCTGCTTCTGAAATTGCAAGGGAAGAATTTCCAAATGAAGATATCACGGTACGTGGCGCGGTAAGTATTGGACGAAGATTGATGGACCCCCTGGCGGAATTAGTAAAGCTTGATCCAAAAAGTATTGGGGTAGGACAGTACCAGCATGATGTAAACCAGTTCAGGCTAAAAGAGCGGTTGGATGCTACCGTTTTTAGCTGTGTGAATAATGTAGGCGTGAATTTAAATACGGCCAGCAGGCATTTACTTAGTTATGTAAGTGGCATTGGCAGTACGCTGGCAGACAATATTGTTAAATACAGGAATGAAACAGGGAGATTCAGCAGCCGTAGACAGTTATTGAATGTTCCCCGTTTGGGAACAAAGGCCTATGAGCAATGTGCAGGATTTTTACGCATCAGGGAAGGCGACAACCTGTTGGACCAAAGTGCCGTACATCCTGAAGCATATCCGGTGGTAGAATCTATGGCAAGGAGCCTGGGAGTGGAAGTGAAGGCCCTGGTAGGGGAAACTGAATTATTGAAAACAATTGATCCGAAAAAATATGCCACAGAACAGATCGGCGAACTAACAATAAAAGATATACTTAATGAATTAAAGAAACCAGGGCTTGATCCGAGGAGCCAGGCGCAGTCATTTGAATTTGCCAATATTTATAAAATCGATGATGTGAAAGTGGGTATGGAAGTACCAGGTGTAGTCACCAATATTACCAGGTTTGGGGCCTTTGTTGATATTGGCGTAAAACAGGATGGATTGATACATATTTCAGAGATATCACATGCCTATATCTCCGATCCGAATGAAGTATTGAAACTGAATCAGAAAGTGAATGTAAGAGTTCTGGAGGTAGATGGCGCCAGGAAAAGGATTACTCTGTCAATTAAACAAAGGATCGAAGCGCCTGCAGGAAACCAGAAACAAAATAAGCCGCCAAAAAACAGGGAGGAATTGCCGATGAACGATGCTTTGGCAACTCTTAAACAAAAATTCAGGAAGTAGGTTTTTATCTCCCAATCCCGGCGGCGGTTGTGTCAAAACGGATGGTTACATCAGTTGAAGTTGGCGTTTCCGGTCTCCAATCAACCCAACAAGTGGTTTGAAACCCTGCCGGCGGTTGCCTGCCAGCGGGTAGTAATATAACAAAATAGTCAATGGTTACCATTACGGGTAGTTATAAATTTTCTGAAAGCAATTCGATAAATTTTTTCCTTTCAATCATCTTCGCGCCCAGGCTTTCCAAATGCGTCGTGTATACCTGGCAATCTATTAAAACAACTTTTTCTTTTTGTAACTGTTGTACATATTTGATGAAGGCAAACTTGCTGGCATTGCTTATCCTGGTAAACATACTTTCACCAAAGAATACACTTCCTATTCTTATTCCATACAAGCCGCCTGCCAGTTCCCCGTTCAGCCACGCTTCTGCACTGTGTGCATACCCAAGCTGGTGCAATTGCATATAAGCGTCTTCCATGGCGGGAGATATCCAGGTACCATTTTGGTCCTTCCTGGAAGCAGTTTTGCATTGTTGAATCACAAGGGGAAAGGCCCGGTTGATGGTGAAGCGGAATCTTCCATTGTTCATTACTGATTGCATACTCTTACTCACTCTTAAGCTTCCCGGGAATAATACAAATCTTGGATCAGGGCTCCACCATAAAATGGGTTCACCCTCATTGTACCAGGGGAAAATACCGCTTCGGTAAGCCAGTAATAATCTTTCAGTGCTGAGGTTGCCACCGATGGCAAGGATTCCATCTTCATTAGCCAGTTCAACAGGTGGAAATTGTATAACAGAATTCAGGATAAACATTATTGATGAAAGGCATTATACAAGATACGGGCATACAATTAAGTAACAGCAAAAGTTCCACTGGTTTATACTATACAAACATCCGTCTCCTGGTGAACAATACTAAATTGTAACAGATTTGTCCGGAAAACAATTTTCACATTTTCATAATTGCTAATTCCTTAATTCGCGATCACCTCAATAGTAGCACCAATTCCCCTTTCTGTTATAGCATCACACATAGGTTTCAACATTTCGTAAGTGCCTTCTTTAACGGCATACTTCCCTTTGCTGTCAATAATGATAGCGCATTGCTCTGCCTGTTGCTGCGTATGTCCGCATACCTCGATCAGGGTTTCAATCACCCATTCAAATGTATTTACCTCATCATTCCATACGATGAGCGTACACGTCTCTTCCGTTACCGTAATGGTATCGCTTTCTTCCTTAAATTTTGTATTGCTATATGTTTCCATCATATATTGAAGCAAAAATAAGCCGTTTTTTTGAAGCAAATGACATGTAAAGCAACATTTTAAACATTCTCTTTGTCATAAATATAGTAAAAGTGAGGGTTTTAAGCGAAAGCTGTCACCGGACCCTGCCAACATGCTGCGAATAACCAAAAAAAAGAAGGAAGTACCATTGCCGCCCCGGAAGCAGCAGGCGGTAGTATTGCCCATACATTCCCCAAATCGCAGCCTCGACTTTTTAGTGGAACTGATCGATACAGTTCGCCCTGGCAATGTTAAAGATTTTGAACAGGCAGAATTACGATTCAAGGCATTATTGTACCAGGTAAGCCAGGACAGGACATCCCTTTTTGGTTTAAGAAAGGCGCTGCTCAGCCAGTTTTTAAAAACGAACATTGTAATTGCATTAACTGAAAACGGTATTGTGAGCAGCCGTGGATTGATGCAGGAGCTATTGAGCAAAATCAAACACAAAATACTGCCTGAATTGCAGACCCCGGATAATTTCCTTTTTGTGATCAATAAGATATTTTATAAGAAAACTGATCATATCTGGGTGGAAGGAATTGATAGGGATTTATGGAAACAGTTTTTCGAAGGATTAGGGATACAGATTAATTTAACCGAATCAAAGTTAATACACCAGTTCCAGCAGGCTTTACAGATGCTGAGCTACCGTATTACCACGTTGGGTTTGGAAAAGGAAATTACGCTCCGGTACGAAAATCCCGACGATGCGGTCTTCCCTTTTTTGGAACAAAACAGGCTGGTAAATGAGTACCTGTACCGGACTAAATCCAGCCTCGATGAATTATCTCAAAGGATCCTGCTTGCGAATATCGCCGAGGCATTGCACAACTGTAATCAGAGTATTCAATGGATAAAGGAGCAACGTATTGTATATGGCACCAGCCTGGCACAAACCTATCTTATCACCCGATTGCAACAACAAATTGAACGACTGTTCATAATCCTGGATGTGCTGGATACAGATAGTAATTTTAATACAGAGCGTTTTGTGGATTATTTTAAAACAGTGGTTCACAACGAAAACCGTAAGAATTCCATTAAAGAATTAATGAGCGAGAATACCAGTTACCTGGCCTACCAGATTGCAGAGCATGGGGGGAGAACAGGTGAGAAGTTTATCACTACTACACGGTATGAATTCTGGCGGATGTTTCAAAGTGCGATGGGTGGGGGAATCATTATTTCTTTTATTGGAATTATTAAGAATTTATTGAGTAAAATATCAATAGCTCCATTCTGGCAGGGTTTTTTGTATAGCACTAATTATTCCCTTGGCTTTATTTTAATACAGGACACCGGGTCTACCCTCGCCACCAAACAACCGGCATACACAGCAAATAATGTGGCCAGTTCATTTGACGTGCAAAAAGTAGGTGAAGAACCCGATCTGAGAAACCTGGCCATTACAATCGCAAAGGTAAGCAGGACCCAACTGGCTTCTTTCACAGGTAACCTGATTGTAGTGTTTCCATTAACATATTTGCTGGCCTGGCTTTTTTTTAAATCTACCGGAACGATGATTGCGTCGGGGGAAGCTGCACATAAGTTATTGACCGATCAGCAGCCCGCGCACTCAATGGCCTTGCTATATGCCTGTTTTACAGGGTTCTTTTTGTTCCTGAGTGGATTAATTGCCGGCTATGTTGAAAACTATGTAGTGTATGGTAAAATTGCTGACCGTCTCCGCAATTTGTCATCCTTTAAAAATAACTTCAGTGAGAAACGCCGGTACAGGATCATTCATTACCTGGAAAATAATTTAGGGTCATTGATTGGAAATATCTCATTAGGTTTCTTTTTGGGGATGGCTGGCTTTTTCGGAAAAACTTTCGGAATTCCCTTTGATATCCGTCACATCACCATCTCTGCAGCCAATTCAGCGATCGGTTTTTTTGGCTTAAATCACCTGGTGAGTGCAAAAGAAATCTGGTATACCTTATTCGGTGTGGCAGGAATCGGTTTCTTAAATTTTACGGTCAGCTTTGGGTTGGCATTTATTGTTGCAGTAAAAAGCCGTGGTATTCATTTAAAGGATTATCCGGAATTTGCGGGTATCTTATGGAAATACATTAGAAAATATCCGAGAGATTTTATACAGGCACCATCAGGGAGGAGAGCGGAGCAGTTAACCTGATTCCCTGGCCTGGTCCATAAAGGGAATTCTTAAATTGGTATCTCCTACCAAATCTATGATGAATAGTTCTATATTTCACGTTTGCCTTTTCGCCCTTCTCCATTAACCATTCACGATTCACGAATTAAGTCCAGCCATGCTATTAATATAACACAGAATATAACCTACCTTTAAGCTATATAAATTTAATGGAATCATACTACCAGCTTGCCAAAGAAGCTGTCTTAAACCAGCTCAAAACATCTCCTTCAGGTTTGAACAACTTAGTGGTGCCCTCACTGCAAAAAGAGTTTGGAGAGAATGCTTTACGCGAAGCCAGGCAAAAAAGTAAATTATCCATACTGATTGCACAGTTTTCTGATATTATGATCATCATATTGATCATAGCTGCAGCCATTTCATTTGTGGTTGGGGAGCATACGGATGCGTATGTTATACTTGCCATCATTATTGGAAACGCCTGGATGGGGTATTCCCAGGAGTATAATGCGGAACAATCGATCAGGATGCTGCAAAAAATGGCGGCTCAATTTGCATTAGTGCTGCGTAATAATAATCCTGCCAAAATTGAAGCAGGTAAACTGGTGCCTGGTGATATCATCTTTTTAGAAGCAGGCGACATTGTTCCTGCGGATGCAAGGTTAATTGAAGTGAGTTCATTAAAGACAGACGAAGCATCACTCACCGGGGAAAGTCATACTGTTGAAAAGAAAACAGAATCCATCAATAAACAAAACCTTGTTCCGGGCGATCAGTATAATATGGTTTTTAAAGGAACCGTTGTTAGCAATGGTTCCGCCAAAGCCGTGGTAACTACCATCGGCATGAGTACTGAAATCGGTAAAATCGCAGGCATGCTCGAAGTCGGATCACAAAAAACACCGCTTCAAAAGCGCCTTGCCGTATTCAGTAAGCAATTGGCCGTGATCGTTATATTGATCTGCCTGCTGGTTTTTGGTGTCGGACTTTGGCGGGGCGAAGCTCCTTTTCTTATGTTTCTTACGGCGCTTTCTTTGGCGGTCGCCGCTTTACCAGAAGCGCTGCCGGCAGTGATTACCATTGCGCTTGCCCAGGGCGCCCGCAGAATGGTTAAACAGAAAGCCTTAATGCGAAAGTTGCCTGCTGTGGAAACCCTGGGGTCCGTTACCTATATCTGCAGCGATAAAACAGGCACCCTTACGCAAAATATCATGACTGTGGAAAAGATGCAGGCGGTATCGGGGAAGGAAGAATTAATGCACCATGCCATGATCCTGAATAATGAAGTGAGGTTTTCAGATGAAGGATTGCTGGGAGATTCCACTGAAACGGCTATGGTCAACCATGCTTTGGAAAAAGGACATTCAAAAGTAGAAACCGATAACCTGTTTCCCCTCCTGGCTAAATTGCCTTTTGATTCTGAAAGAATGCGGATGAGTACGCTTCACAAGCACCAGGATCGATGGATCCTGTTCTTGAAAGGCGCTCCCATCAAGGTGACTGAAGTATTATCCGGAAAATACAAAGAACAGATCCCCGGATGGCTTGATAAGAACCGGGAATGGGCGGCAGATGGCTTGAGGGTTTTGTTTTTTGCATATAAGATCCTTGACCAGGAGCCACCTGAAATAAAAGTGGCAATAGAAAACGACTTTGATTTTCTTGGCATGACTGCAATGATTGATCCGCCAAGGGAAGAAGTGATAGAGGCAATTAAACAATGCAAAACTGCAGGAATCAGGACAGTGATGATAACCGGTGATCAACCGCTCACAGCTACTGCAATTGCAGAACGTTTGGGAATGATTGAAAGAGGACACCAGGGAGTTAAAACAGGGTCAGATCTTGATAAACTGTCAAATGAAGCATTCAGTGAAGAGGTAAAAAATACCAAAGTTTATGCCAGGGTATCACCTGAGCAAAAACTGAATATTGTAAAGGCATTACAAGACAATGGAGAATTTGTAGCCATGACTGGGGATGGGGTGAATGATGCGCCATCGTTGAAACAGGCGGACATCGGTGTAGCGATGGGTATTACGGGAACGGATGTATCCAGGGAATCGGCTGATATGATTTTGCTGGATGATAATTTTGCCACCATAGTTAAAGCCGTACGGGAAGGGAGAAGAATTTATGAGAATATCAGGAAATTTATCTTATATGTACTTTCCTGTAACCTGGGCGAAATTCTAACTATTTTCCTGGCACCAATTCTCGGGTTCGCTATTCCGTTGCTTCCGATCCATATCCTTTGGATCAACCTGGTAACCGATGGTTTGCCTGGATTGGCCCTTGTTGCAGAGCCTGCGGAGAAAGATATCATGAACCGTGCTCCACGTCCTCCAAAAGAAAATTTGTTTGCTGGTGGGTTGATTCCCCGGATATTACTGACCGGCACCATACTGACCATCTCCGCCTTATTCATTCAATGGTGGGCACTAAAGCAGGGGTATGATGTAAAGACACAACGATCAATGGTATTTACTACTCTATGTTTTGTGCAACTGGGTAATGCACTTTCAGTTCGCTCGGTTTATCATTCCATTTTTTCTTCTGATATTTTCAGCAACAAGGGAATGTGGGGTTCAATTGTAGGTACTGTTATCCTTCAATTCTTAATCATTTACATACCTTTTTTGCAATCCATTTTTAAAACAACCCAGTTGGAATGGACTGCTATGAGCGTTATTATAATAGTTACGGTGGGTTGTGTACTTTGTATTGAGTTGCTGAAGTATCTTAAAAAAAGAGAGCATTCCGTGAAATAAATTTGCCGGGGATGGTAAATCCTGTTGGAATAGCTGAATGATTGGTTAATAATATTAGTTCAATATTTCCGTGAGTATTTGTAAAAATCCCCATAATAATCTATAAAAAATTTTGCAGAAATAATTTACCCCCTATCTTTGCAGTCCGAATAAAAAAAGGGAGTTTAGCTCAGTTGGTTTAGAGCATCTGCCTTACAAGCAGAGGGTCGGCGGTTCGACCCCGTCAACTCCCACTTAGTACAGGCAAGGGTTTCATTGATTTGGAACCTTTTTTTTTAGCCATTTCCACACAATTTCAACAGAAACTGCCCACTAATCCTTCTTTTAAATTTATTTCTTTTTCCCTTTCTTCACCTCAACCCCGGTGTGTACTTGGCATATAACTCAAATAAAAATTCAATCCTCTTGGTTGCCTTTGCAAATGGCTGTGGACGGTAACACAGATCCACTGCTTTGTCTAATGATTGATGAGCTTTTACTAATACCGGAGGCATAGTGTTAGGATCGTACAAGTCAGCTAAACTATTATTAAGAAATTGCAACCTTGCATCCAGTACTGCCTGAGCTGCTTTTTCAACTGTTTCCTTTTGTTTATCACTTATGTTTTCCGGCCACGGAAAGTTATTGTAAACAATGTCATTTGAATACATGTAGTCACTTTTAATCCTTCCACAAACATATTTTATCCAAATATTGTGTATGTCAGACATCAAAACCCCAAAATGATACAAGGTAGCTTTGGGAATTGAATTACAACTATCAGCAAAGTAATGCAGTAATTCAAGCTGGCCATTAGTCACATTTCGTTCGCCGAACATACTGGTAGTACCCGTTTTGGCGATCTTTAACATAAATGGTCAAACGGCTCCCAACCCTTCCATCCTTGCAATTTGTAAGGATTGTTTTTAGTGCTCCCCGCAATGTCTTTCCTGTCTTACCGGCAAGTCCGAACCCGCGCTGGTTTCTCACCCTGTCTTCAAAGCCCGGGTTTTGAATTTTTTCCTGGGTATGATGGATTTCATCTTTACCACGATCCCGTCCTTTGTTTTGTACCAGGACATGTTGTTCAGTGCCCCTTTGGCGGGCATATTTCCCGTTTGTATTGTCATTGTTTTTAATTTTAATTGTTAATAATAATTGTTACTAATTATGCGGAGCGTTTACGCTTAGCTGTTAGTATACCAAATAAATTTATCCGCATCATTTCACAAGATTAAATTGTTCAGCTGACAAAAAAAAATGAATGAAACAAAATGAAACAAAATGGTGAAAAATGGAACAATATGAAACAATATGAAACATAGCGATACCAGGTAAAAGAAAAACAAAACAGGTAAGTGAGCACCGGCATATTATTTTATTTAAAAAAAACCGGATAAATTTAATATTATTAATTTTATAACATTTCTTATTCAAAAGTCTCCATTTAATTTAAAAAATTATCAATTATCAATTATCAATTATTAATAAAACTTCTCTGATTTTCTCTTGCCATTTCCCTGCCTTTCTCCCACAATCCTTCGTTGCACCTCCTGGGATAATACTGGTTTCCTCCCGGTATCCTCCTGACATTACATTGGTATCAGCCTGCATATTTCGCGAAAAGTAAATGGTCCATTGTACAAGGTTACTCATCATTCATCATAGGATTAACTATGAACCATCAAATCATCAACCTTCAACCTTCAACTTAACTTCCCCCTGTTTCATTTTGTTTCATTTTTCACCATTTTGTTTCATTTTGTTTCATGTGTTTGGAAATATCATTTCTATGGATGAAGTTTGTTTTGGAATTAGCAACTTTAATTATAACAACTAAATTATAAATCATGAGTAAGAAGAGATTGCCCTTGCACCTGATGATGATCAGGGGCA
>JBDTWP010000175.1:0-13123 GCA_040006615.1 Ferruginibacter sp. | reverse complement strand
GCAACGGCCGCCTGAAATCTTTGGGGTTAACTGGTATTGGTATGATGATAAAGATCTAAAACCGGCAATGGCTGATTTTTAACAGGCATCTCTGAAGAATTGATTTAAGTTGTAAATATCTCTAACCTTTAAAGCAGTAATCGACATGTATGAAAAAATTTATTTCGAGGATTATCGGGTTAACGAAATTCGGATCACCCATGGTCGTACTATCACTGAAGCCGATGTGGTTATTCATGCCGGACAATCCGGAGATTTTTTTCCCCACCACATGGATGCTGAATGGTGCAAAAATCAGTCATTCAAGCAGCGAATCGCTCATGGGACACTTGTTTTCAGTATCGCGATTGGCCTGACCGCCGGGGCTATCAATGAAGCAGCAATGACATATGGATATGATCGGTTAAGATTTATTAAACCAGTTTTCATCAACGATACAATTAAGGTCAGGATTACAGTTATAGAAAAGAAAGAACACAAAAAACCTGATTGTGGGCTTATCACGGAAATGGTAGAAGCTTTTAATCAGCATGGTGAATTGAGTATGGTTTGTCAGCATATTTTGTTAGTGCAAAAAAGAGAAACCACCTAAGAATGAACCCAACAATTTTAAACGGAATTACCTGGGGGCATAGTCGGGGAATCACACCTCTTCTTGCAGGAGCGCAGCGATTTTCAGAATTACTTCCAGGTGTTGACATCAGATGGAATAAAAGAAGCCTGCAGGAATTTGCTGATGCGCCACTCAAAGAACTAACACAACAATACGATTTATTGATCATTGATCATCCCTGGTCAGGTTATGCGGCAGCCACAGGGTGTATATTACCGCTGGAGAAATTTCTACCCGCAGATTTTTTGAATGACCAGGCGAAAAATTCAGTGGGGTATTCTCACCTAAGCTACTCTTATGGGGGCCACCAGTGGGCACTGGCCATTGATGCGGCAACGCCGGCAACCAGTTATCGGGCCGATTTGTTTGAAAGAAATGGTTTAATGGTTCCCGATACCTGGGACGAATTGCTGGAGTTTGCAAAAACAGGACGGGTGCTGGTTCCGGGTATCCCTGTGGACACTTTGATGGCATTTTACATGTTTTGTATGGCGAACGGACATGCGCCGTTCTTATCGGAGTTCATGGTAATTGATATGCCAACCGCCATAAGCGCTCTTGAAGACATGAAACGACTTTGGTCTCTTTGCGACAAAATTATATATAAGAGCAATCCAATAAACATTGCAGAGATAATGTCAAAGACGGATGATTACTGGTATTGCCCATTCGCTTATTGCTACAGTAACTATTCGCGTACGGGCTATGCAAAAAATGTTTTAACTTATAAAGATCTGCCTCTGTTCGGAAGTTATGGAAGATTGCGTTCAACGATTGGAGGTACCGGCATAGCCGTTTCATCTTACAGCAAACACAAAGATACAGCGATCCAATTTGCACAATGGATTACTTCAGCAGAATGCCAATCTACCTTGTATGTTGAAAATGGAGGGCAACCAGGCCATCTGGCAGCCTGGCTAAGCAATAATGCCAATTTCATTTGCAGAAATTTCTTTTCAAGGCTACTGCCTGCGATGGATCGCGGGTATGTTCGACCCCGGTACAATGGATACCTGTATTTTCAGGATCACGCCGGAAAGCCATTGCAGGATTTTTTACTCCGTGGAGGGAATCCAAAAGAAGTATTGCATGCAATCAATTCATTGTATCGCGAAAGTTTAACTTATTCGAATGAACATTAAGGGACCACTCCAGGGATTGCTTGTATTAGAGTTCAGCCAGTATTTGTCGGGCCCATCAGCGGGCCTGAGGCTAGCAGATCTCGGGGCGCGGGTGATTAAGATTGAACGGCCCAATGGAGGGGATGCCTGCCGTCAATTGGCAATTAAAAATTTATGGGTTGATGACAGTTCATTGTTGTTTCATACTATTAATCGCAATAAAGAAAGTTTTGCTGCTGATCTGAAAAATAAGGAAGACCTCGAATTAGTAAAAGGGTTGATTAAAAAGGCCGATGTAATGACTAATAATTTCCGACCGGGAGTAATGAAAAAGTTTGGTCTCGATTATGAATCAGTCAGGAAGTTAAATCAAAAAATGATTTATGCTGAAGTAACGGGTTATGGAAGTAAAGGTCCCTGGAAAGATAAGCCAGGCCAGGATTTACTTGCACAATCACTTGCGGGTTTGACATTCACGACGGGAAATGGGAATAGCCATCCTGTTCCATTTGGCCTAGCAATCGCAGATATGATTTGCGGAGCTCACCTGGTACAAGGGATTTTAGCTGCCCTGATACGATGCCAAAAGACGGGAAAAGGCGCACACGTAGAAGTAAGCCTTATTGGGTCCCTGGTAGATTTTCAGTTTGAATTCCTGACAACCTATTTCGCAAGTCGAAGCTTGCCGCACAGAAGTCAGGTAAGTAACGGTCATTCCTTGTTGAGTGCACCTTATGGAATATACAAAACAGCCAATGGCTATCTCGCGCTCGCAATGATGCCTGTTCATAAATTGAGATCTGCGTTGGAATGTGAATTGCTTGGTCAATATTCAGAGGGTGAAGTGTTTTCCAAACGAGATGAAATAAAAAAAATAATTACGGAATTTTTAATAGAACACACTACGGAGTACTGGCTCGGGAAATTAATAAAAATGGATCTGTGGGCTATGCCTGTGATGAGTTGGGATGATTTGACAAAACATGAGGCATATCGCGTAATAAGCATGGAGCAAACTGTTGTGACCGGAGATGGAAAGCAACTTATAACGACGCGATGCCCGATTCGTTTTAATGAGCGAATACTGACATCTGCTACAGGGGCTCCGAAAATCGGGGACCACAATAAGTCGATTTTGGAGGAATTCAAAAATAACAATATCGCATGATGCTTTTACAGGATATAGTGGTGGTTGATTTTAGCCAGTTTTTATCGGGCCCTTCGGCAGGTCTGAGACTGGCGGATTTCGGAGCGAAAGTCATAAAGATAGAGCGGCCGGTAACCGGTGATATATGCCGGTCGCTATATGTTTCAGATGTAAAACTGGAAGGTGAGTCGACGATATTTCAAGCGATTAACCGGAATAAAAAAAGCTTTGTCGCTGATTTAAAGACAAGGGACGGACTTGAGAAAGTTAAAAAGATAATTGCCGGGGCCGATGTATTGATTCATAATTTTCGTCCGGGTGTTATGGATGGCCTGGGGCTTTCATATGAAAATGTGCGGGAAATCAATCCAGGAATTGTTTATGCAGAAATTTCGGGTTACGGAAATGCAGGTCCCTGGCGGAGTAAGCCAGGCCAGGATTTGCTTTTACAGGCTGTTTCAGGTCTATCGTTATTAAGTGGAGACCGAAATGACCCTCCCACTCCGATGGGTGTGTCTGTGGTCGATATTTATGCCGGGACACATTTGGTTCAGGGAATTTTGGCGGGTTTATATCAAAAGAACAGAACGATGAAAGGAGTTATTGTCCAGGTAAGCTTATTGGAAAGCATACTGGATTTTCAGTTTGAGGTTATTACCTGTTATTATAATGATGGCCATCAACTGCCGGAACGCAGTGAAATAAGCAATGCGAATGCTTTTGTAGCAGCACCCTATGGGATTTACAAAACACTGGATGGTTACCTGGCATTGGCTATGAGCTCAATACCTCTTTTAGGCGAATTGCTAAAGTGTAACTCACTAATCGTTTATAAAGATTCTACAGAATGGTTTTCTAAAAGAGATGAAATCAAATTAATTCTATCGGATCATATAAAAACACAACCAACTGATCATTGGCTTAATATTCTGGAGCCCGCCGATATTTGGGCTTCTGAGGTTCTCGACTATCAAGGGTTAACTCATCATACCGGGTATAAAATATTAGAGATGGAACAGGAAGTTATTACTGGAAATGGTATGAAAATGAAAACAACCAGTTGTCCGGTTCGGGTAGATGGAGAGAGATTAACCTCTTCAATTGGAGCGCCTTCGCTGGGAGAGCATAATTCAGATATTGAAAAGCAACTCGGATTAACCTAAAACTATTTATATGGAACATAAAATTATTGACACGCACGTTCATATTTGGGACTTAAAGAACATACGATATCCCTGGCTTGATGGAGACACTACCATCCTAAACAGATCCTATGCCATTGATGAACTTGAACCGGCCCGTAAAGAAGCGGGGATAACTAATGGTGTTTTTGTACAGGCCGAAGACAGTTTTGCGGATGCAGATTACATGCTTGAAATGTGTGAAACGACTCCCTGGATGATAGGTGCAGTGTGCTGGCTGCCACTGTTGGATCCGGAAGCAACAGAAAAACTGTTATCCGAAAAATATATAAAAAACAAATATTTTAAGGGAGTTCGGCATTTGATTCATTTTAACGCTAATCCAAAATGGATGTTGCAGGAAAAAGTTCTTGAAAGCCTCTCGATCCTGGTAAAGTATAACCTCCCGTATGATGTTGTAGGTATCTTAACAGAGCATGTTGAAACGGCACTTAAGGTTGCAGAGAAAGTTCCGGAACTTCGAATGGTATTTGATCACCTCAACCAACCACCCATTTCAACTAGTGAAAGATTTGGCCGGTGGGGGGAGCTGATGCAGGAGGCAGCCATGCACAAAAATTTTTACGCAAAGATTTCCGGCTTAGGCACTGTTACCAGGAAGAAGGAAGGTGAATGGGGTGAGGATGATTTGAAGCCCTATGTTGAATTTACTTTACAGCATTTCGGCGAGGATCGCTGTTTTTGTGGAGGAGATTGGCCGGTAAGTTTGTTGGCGGGTGGTTATCCTGCAACATGGCAAACTTATATCAGTTTGCTTGAAAAATTATTAAATCCAGTTGGTCAGGAAAAAGTATTTTATAATAACGCAAAGTTGTTTTATAATTTATGATTTGTTAAAAGAAGTAGAATTAAGTAGCGTCTGAAAATCTCCAGATCGATACAACCTATTCCGCATTATCAAATTTTCAAACCTATTTCATGTATATCATTAGCTCTTATCCTATTGCTGTTATTTTCTGTGTCATCACAATGCTTTGTTGGGGTTCATGGGCAAACAGTTCAAAGTGCACCAATGATAAATGGCCATTCACATTATTTTATTGGGATTATTCTTTGGGTTTAATCCTGGTAGCATTGATTTACGGATTTACCCTTGGTAGCACTGGGACTGGTGGTCGTGGATTTCTGCAGGATATAGCACAGGCAAATTTCAATTCTATGTTATATGCATTACTTGGAGGGGCAATATTTAATCTTTCGAATTTATTAGTAATCGCGGCAATCTCCATTGCTGGTTTTTCAGTGGCATACCCAATTACCGGAGGCTTAGCCCTTGTACTCGGAGTGATTTTAGTTTATATCAAAGTCCCAACTGGTAATCCCCTGATACTTTTTATAGGAGTAGGGCTTGTTGTAACGGCCATCATTGTAAACGCTCTTGCGTCAGCCAGGGCATCAGCTAAAAAAGGGAATACTTCGAAAAAAGGGATTGTGATCTCAATTCTTTCAGGAATCATTATGTCTTTTTTTTATCGGTTTGTATCCGATAGTATGAGTCAGAATTTTATAATACCGGCATCTGGAAAATTAACTCCGTATACCGCCCTTCTCTTTTTTTCAATCGGTTTGTTTATATCCAATTTTGTATGGAATAGTTTCTTTATGTATCGCCCTTTAATTGGCAGGCCTGTTAATTATAAACAATATTTTACCAATGGAACTGTTGCCCAACATATGATTGGAATTTCAGGAGGAATAGTATTCAATACTGGTTTCTTATTTAGTCTTATTGCTTCTGATAAAGCAGGGCCCGCAATTTCCTATGGTTTGGGACAAGGGGCCACCATGATCGGAGCTGCGTGGGGAATATTTGTTTATAAGGAATTTAAAGGTGCGTCGGCAACTGTTAATAAATTACTTCTCATAATGTTCATGACTTTTATAATTGGTTTGGCATTCATCATATTGGCAAGGGTTAACTAACTATACAATTTTTTCGAATACTGCACAGTCTAAATAATTACAAAATGAAATATCAGGATCTTTTACCTAAGAACAAACGACCTATCGTAATAATAGGAGCTGGAAGTATAGTTAATGATGCTCATCTTCCTGCTTATAAGATTGCTTCATTCCATGTAGCAGGGATTTTTGACATTAATAAGGAACGGGCAAAAACGATAGCACAGAAATTCGACATCCCGGTAATATACGAGAGTTTGGAACAATTAGTTGAACAGGCCCCTAAGGATGCGGTTTTTGATATGGCGTTGCCTGCATCAGAAATTATTTCATCCCTCCTGAAGCTACCGGAATTCTCATCCGTACTTATTCAAAAACCGATGGGAAACAATTTTATGGAAGCGAAAAAGATTTTGCAGATTGTCAGAAGCAAAAAGTTAATTGCGGGCATTAATTTTCAACTGAGGTATGCTCCTTATATTCTTGCAGCGAAGAACATTATAAACAAAGGCCTGATCGGCGAGCTATGTGATATTGAAATTAATGTGAATATTTATCACCCTTTTCATTTGTGGGATTTCCTTTTTAAAAGCGAACGGGTGGAGATCCTCTACCACAGTATCCATTATATTGATCTTGTGCGGTCATTTTTTGGTAATCCGGAAGGTATATATGCAAAGACGGTAAAGCACCCAAAAATGCCTGCACTTGCTTCCGTACGCAGCAGTATTATTATGAATTATGGAGATTGGATACGTGCCATTATCCTTACCAATCACTGCCATGATTTCAACCAGAAGTATCAACATGCTTATATCAAATTTGAAGGAACAAAAGGTGCTGTGAGAATAAATATGGGTTTATTAATGGACTATCCAAAAGGGACCGGGGATATCGTTGAATTTATCAGTAACGAAGGAAATCCAAAACCCGAATGGCAAAATCTTGAAGTAGAAGGGACTTGGTTTCCGGAGGCTTTTATTGGAAGTATGTCGCAAGTGATGAAGGCGGCATCGGGTGAAATTGAATTGCCTGATAATTCTGTGGAGGATTGTATTTATACAATGGCCTGTGTTGAGGCGGCATACGAATCAAGTGCCGCAGGCGGAACCAAACTTCCAGGTTAATTTGATTTTTCAGCAGAGCGTTTGCTGTTGCGTTCAGATTTTTTCGTATTCTTTTGCCTGTAGTAACACCAATCCTTTAAACTTGCTAAAGATAGTGGTTACAAAATAGCAAATGATATAAAATATCCGGAATGGTCACCAGGCAGGCCGCAAGGATTGGAAGCCGGATGAATTCAATATTTATTTGGACGTTATTCTAAATGCTTTTAGTATAAATAGAGTGATGTAGGGGTCAGATTGGCCAATGTACCTGGTGTCTGGTTCTTACCAGGATTTAATGAATATAATAACCAATTACTTTTTTTCTTTTTCGGCAGATGAACAGAAATTCTTTTTTGAAGAAAATGCTATCAATTTTTATCAACTTAAATAAATTTTAATTATGAATTTACAACTTCAAAACAAGGTAATTATTGTTACCGGAGGTGCAAAAGGTATCGGCGAAGCGATATCCGCGGGTCTGGCCGCAGAAGGAGCAATTCCCGTAATTTTCGGTAGGAATGAAGCTGAGAATGTTGATGCAATTGCAAACATAAAAGGTAACGGTGGTAATGGGTATCAATATAAAGTGGAGTTATCAAATCCTGCTGAATGTAAGGAAGCAGTAGAAAATTTAATAAGGGACCTTGGCAGAATTGATGGGGTAGTAAATAATGCCGGGGTGAATGATAGCGTGAGTTTGGAAGAGGGGAGCTATGAAAGGTTTATGTCTTCCCTTCATAAAAATTTGATTCATTATTACCTCGTAGTTCATCACGCTTTACCTCAACTAAAGAAGTCGAAGAATGCAGCTATCATTAACATTACTTCCAAAACAGCCGAAACCGGCCAGGGTGGAACTTCTGCTTATGCTGCTGCAAATGGAGGCAGAAATGCATTGACCCGTGAGTGGGCAGTCGAGTTACTAAAATATGATGTTAGGGTGAATGCAATTGTTGTGTCAGAATGTTTTACGCCTATGTATGCGTCATGGGTTAGTCAATTTAATAATCCGGATGAAAAGCTTGCAGCAATAACCTCTAAAATACCATTTCAGAATAGAATGACGAAACCATCGGAAATTGCCAATATGGCTATTTTTCTTCTCTCAGAGAAATCGGGTCATACTACCGGACAATTAATTCATGTAGATGGCGGTTATGTCCACCTGGACAGGGCACTGATAAATTCGTAATGAAAAATATTCCAGATATTTGTAAAAAGACCCTAAACTTCTGTCTAAAAAATAGAAGGTGTATTGTATTACGATTTATCTCCTGGGCATCAAACACAATTGCCTGCTTACTCAACAGATGCTTCTGTTTACCGGGAAAAGCCAATGCAGTGGCATTGCCAAAAAAAATTTCTGATATCCGGTTATTGATTGATTTTGCACGCCAGCTTCAGATTAGGCAATTCCTCTTAAATAATAATTTGCTTTTGATCGATGCGTTTAAAAGCATTTACTCAATGATGTTTTTGAAATACCGAACTTCATATCCAAATTGAGGTACATTCTTTTAAAACAGGAATTTTCTTTGTAGAGCTAAAAGACTCCCATGCTACAGGTAGGTTGTCAACACCTTACTACCTAAACTTTATGAAAAGTATTTTGTGAAAATATATCTGCAGATTATTTTACAGTATTATTAATAGATATTTAATTGAATTTAAAATGAAAAGACGTAAATTTTTCAAGTCCTCCGCTTTGCTTACCGGTGGCTTCCTGACTGCTCAAATTCCATTAATTGCTGGGCCTTTTGAATTATCGGAATTTCCTCACTTTGTGTTTCCTTCTGACAAAAAACTGGATCCTAAATGGGTAGAGTCATTGTATAAGAGAGAAAAGCCAACAATTTATCTTAAAACAAAAAATGAACTTCGTTATATTGGTATGCCTGTAGGTGGTATTTGTTGTGGAACATTGTATCTTGGCGGTGATGGAAGGTTATGGCTCTGGGATATTTTTAATCAAAATACACTTGGTATTCTTCCAAAGGTACTTCCCATCAAACTGGAAGGATTTAATGTCAAAGAAATCAATAATACACATGGTACATTATACCTGAAGCCGGCAACGGAAGACATTAGCCCAATACAGCAGGGTTTTGCACTAAAAATTAAGTACAATGGAGATGAAATTATTAAAAGGTTACACCAGGATGATTGGAATGAAATTATTTTTGAAGGCACTTATCCCGTAGCTACAATCACCTATATAGATAAAAAAATGCCTTTACAAATTAAATTGAAGGCGTTCTCTCCATTCATACCCGGGGATGCTTACAATAGTGGTTTACCCGCTACAGTTCAATCCATTTCTATTAAAAATGCTTCCAAAGAAGATATTTCAGTGGATGTCGTAGGTTGGCTGGAAAATAAAATGCTACTGTATTCGGCGAAACAGAAAAGTGGCTGGACCAGGGAAAATAAAATATTGAACAGTGAATTTTGTAATGGAATTACTCTTGAATGTACCAATGATAACAAAGAGCTGTCTAATGCACCTGATTATGGAAACATGGCTTTTTCAACACTTGTTAAAAATGCGGTTTGTGCGCCTGACCTGTCTAATTCAGGGAACCAATTAAAGCCCATAAATGAATTTATAAAATTGTCTGAAAATTCACCTGTTGCTGCAATTACAACTTCGCATCATTTAAAACCGGGTCAGTCGGAAACAGCCGATTTTATTATTTCGTGGTATACACCAAACGTTTCATTTCCTGATTCCCCCCCTAACCAGGGAATGACTGTGGAGGATGCGAATTTTCATTACTATACAAAAAACTTTCCCGATGCTGCTGCAGTAGCAGGCTATATAGCAGGGAAATTTACCTCATTAAGAGACCAAACATTTCTTTGGCATAGAAACTGGTATGAGAGTACACTTCCATGGTGGTTTCTCGAAAGAACTTTTTTAAACATTTCCACCCTCGCCACCAGCACTACACATAGGTTTGAATCAGGCAGGTTCTACGCATGGGAAGGTGCGGGCTGCTGTCACGGAACCTGCACACATGTTTACCAATATGCCCAGGCAATGTCACGAATTTTTCCAGAGTTAGAAAGGGATGAAAGGGAGAGGGTTGACCTTGGGATAGGTTTTGATGATGCTACGGGAATGATCCGGATTCGGGGGGAAAAAACAGGGCCTTCAATTGATGGGCAAGCCGGAACCGTTTTGCGTATTTACCGGGAATATTTAATGTCAAAAGATGGATTGATTCTTAAAAATAATTGGGATAAGATCAAAAAGGCGGTGGAATTTATCATGCTGCAGGATAAAAATAAAGACGGTATGCTCGATACCCCAATGGAAAACACATTGGATGCGTTATGGAGTGGAGAAATTTCATGGCTCGTGGGGCTTTGTATTGCCGGAGTTCGGGCTGGTCAGGTGATGGCTGAGGAAATGGATGATAGTGCTTTTTCTTCAAGGTGCTTAGAATTCATAGAAAAGGGAAGGAAAAATATGGAGGGCTCTCTTTTTAATGGCGAGTATTTTATACACAGACCGGATCCTGCCGAGGGTAAGAAGGGTGTTGGATCCTATAATACCTGTCATATTGATCAGGTATATGGCCAGGCGTGGGCATGGCAGGTTGGTTTGGGTAGAGTATTGGATAAAGAAAAAACAATGAGTGCCCTGAAGGCTCTTTGGAAATATAATTATATGCCCGACGTTGGGCCATATATAAAAGCTCATCCCGGTGGCCGGTTTTATGCCCTGGCAGGGGAAGGCGGAATGGTAATGAATACCAATCCGAAAATGGATGATAAGCCTTATGGTGAGGCAAAAGCCTGGCAAATTGGCTATTTTAGTGAATGCATGAGTGGTTTTGAACACCAGGTAGCTGCACACATGATGGCAGAAGGTATGATTGAGGAATCCTTAATTCTTACAAGATCTATACACGACCGTTACCATGCTTATAAGCGGAATCCATTCAATGAAATAGAATGTAGTGATCATTATGCCAGAGCGATGGCCAGCTATGGTACATTCATCAGTGTTTGTGGATTTACTTATCATGGCCCCAGGGGTGAAATTGGCTTTGCTCCGCGCATTAATCCTGAAAACTTTAAAGCACCATTTACTGCTGCAGAAGGTTGGGGTTCTTATTCCCAGCAACGAAATGAAAAGGAGTTTTCGTCTAAAATAATTGTGCAATATGGGCAATTAAAATTGAATGAAATAACTGTTGATCTGGATATAAAGCAAGCGGCAAAAAATGTGCAGGTCTTCCATAATTACAAGGCCGGTTCATGCAGTTTTGAGCAAATAGGAACAAAATGTGTCATTAGATTGAAAGATACTGCACTCATCGAAAAGGGGAATTTTTTATCGGTAAAGGTTAGCTAAAAAAAATCTTTAGTTATGAAATTATTTTTAGTAGGTGGTTTTTTAGGAAGTGGGAAAACAACAGCTATCCACCAGGCAGTTAATTATCTGGGTCTGAGCGGAAAAATGTCCGGGGTGATAACGAATGACCAGGGAACACAGCAGGTAGACACCCAATACCTGAGATTTTATAATATACCGGTGGAAGAAGTATCTGGTGGTTGTTTTTGTTGCAACTTGCGGGATCTTGATAAAAACATTCAATCTTTATTAAAAACTCATCTGCCAGACGCCTTATTTGCTGAATCGGTAGGCTCCTGTACTGATTTAATTGCAACAGTGGTAAATCCTTTGTTAAATGAATATAAAAGCCAATTGGAAATTACACTTTCAGTTTTTGCAGATATTCAGGTATTGCTAACCTTTTTACAGGGCCAAAATAGCTTTCATGATAACATAAATTATATTTATGAAAAACAATTAGAGGAGGCTGAGATAATTATTATTAATAAGATTGATTTACTAAGTATTGAACAGCTAAAATGGGCAAAGAAATTAATAAAGCATAAGTATGGCCACAAAAAAATCGTTTTTCAAAATTCTTTAAAGTTAAAAGGCATCTCAAGCTGGGTCAGGACGGTCTTAGTTAGTGATAAAGGTCCGTCTTTAAGGCCAACCCTTCAATTGGATTATGATAAGTATGGTGCCGGTGAAGCTGAAATGGCCTGGTTGGATGAAGAAATTGGTATCCTCACAAATGATAAAAATGCCATTGAAGCAGGTATTCTTTTTATAAAAAATATTCATGCCAAAATAGTTGCGTTAAGATACCCGATAGGGCATTTGAAATTTCTCCTGAATGATGGGCAAACCCAGCGAAAAATGAGTTACACATCCATTATGCAACCTGAGGTTAGGATTAAAAATAACCGGTTTAAAACAAATAGAGTTGTGCTTTTAATCAATGCAAGAATACAAGCTGACCCCGCCCAATTAAGTGAAATTATTTCCAGTACAATACTTGAATTGGAATTTACAATTGGATGCCGGATTATCGGGAATAAATTATCTTCATTTAAGCCTGGTTATCCCATACCTTGTCAAAGGATATCTATCTGATTGAAGCAATTATTGTCTTGAAGAGTTTGCAAATCAAACCGCATGAGGGTAGCCTTGGTTTTTCTGTTTTCACTGATTTCTTGTAATTAATATTTATTTGGGATATCCTACCTGCCATCATAATCCTTTTTTGTAACATATAGAAGTTAGTGCAACTTTAGTGAATACTTTACTTGTTTAGGACTCAGAGCCATTATTTTCTCTTTCCTAAAAAAAATATACGTAAAGCCATTGGAGCACTCTATGCCTTCTTTCTGGAAATGGACCAGTAATGCAAGACGGTATAGCAGGGAGAATAAATAGCATTAGGCCCGATGATTGATTGGATTTTGAATTTATAAGTAGACACTGCTCTTTTCGAATCCATGAAAAATGTAATTACGTCGGCATCTCAATGGGGTACATTTCAAATTGTCGCTGGGCGGTGGTCGGTGGGGACACCGACCACGGTTGATTGCCCTGGTTGGTGTCCCCACCAACCACGGTTGATTGCCCTGGTTGGCGTCCCCACCTACCAGCGACAATTATATATACACCATTCCCAATTAATTGAAAACCAATGAAAAGT
>JBDTWP010000174.1:0-13185 GCA_040006615.1 Ferruginibacter sp. | reverse complement strand
CCACATCCGAATAAGGAATGCCAATAGCCACGCCAGGCCCGCCACTATTGAACGCACAAACACCCACCGACCAGCCGAAATCTTCATAGGCCTGTCCGCTTCCCTTTACCAGGGCGGTATCCAATACCCAGGTTGTTCCCGACCTTCGATAAATATAAGCCTTACCCTGTGCAACATTATCACCAATTTTTTTATTACTGCTGCCTACAATAGCATAGTCGCCCGAAATGGCTACAGCTCCCCCAAAATAATCACCGGCTGTGGAATCACGTGCGGCCAATCTTGATACCTGTTTCCAGCCACCGGCGGATTTATTAAAAATATATGCTAACCCCATATTATTTAGGCCGGAACCGCTGTACCGGGGAGCGCCAATAACTGCATAGTCACCCGAAATCGAAACCCTGGTACGGAAACCAGCATTAATGGCTGGTTGGGAGGAGGAACGGCTTTGAGGTTCCGACTTGTTCTCATCCGCAAAAGACATTACCCTCCAGGCGCTTCCATCAAAAAACATTAATGAGAATTTATCCGTATCAAAAACCATCAGCCCCATAGCCGGATTAGAAATCGCTTTTCGCTGTACAGACGAAAGTCTGGGCATGAGCAACCCTTTATTCGTGGAGCTTACATCAAGAATAGCAGTCTTGTCGGGCGTAGTAGTCCCGATACCCAGGTTCTGTGCCCGGGAAAATAAGGCTATGCCAGTAACAAATACAAGGAGATAAATCTTCATCATATAATTATTTATAAGTTGAAAATCGGGGAATATAAATCAAATGAATATACATTTATTTACATTGTTGTCCGACTAAAGTTTAAAAAAGCGAGGGCATTTCTGCCCTCTTTTGATTAAGTTTGAGTTACCACACCTAAACTTAAATCAATGAGCGAATCTAAGCAATTTGTCGGACAGCCGATTTTATCGCAAATATTAAATTGTATTCCTACTGCAACTATTACCAGATGTTGTCGTAAGCACCAATCAAACCGGTATTATAAGAAGTTACCTGTTCGGGTACAGCTAATATCATTGCTGTACGGTGTACTGAGCTACTGCAATGGGCTAAGGGAGATATGTGAAGGCATGTTAGGCTGCGAAGGAAAGCTTACTCATTTGGGTATGGACAAGGCACCACCCCGAAGCACTTTGTCCGATGCAAACATCAATCGCAGTTACCTATTTTTTGAATCGCTTTACTTTGAGTTGTTATCTCAATACCATAGTTTTATCTCGGACAGCCGATTGAAAGGGTTAAGCATACGAAACTTAAAAATTATTGACAGCAGTACCATCCGCCTGTTTAGCGATATTTTGCGAGGGGTAGGGCGTAATACTAAAGATGGAAGCCGCAAAAAGGGTGGCATTAAAGTACACACTATGATGGATGCCTTTAGCGGTGTAGCTGAGTTTGTACGAATGACGGAAGCTAAGGTACATGACCGTAAATTCCTTTACCACCTTGCTTTGCCAGCAAATAGCTTTATTGTTTTTGATAAGGGATATAATCTGTACAGCCAGTTTGCAAAATGGACTTCACAAAAAGTTTGGTTCGTAACCCGAATGAAAGATAATGCAGTATACCATGTAACTAAAGTAATTACTGACAATACCAAAAAGAAAAATCCGAAAGGGGTTTTAAAAGAACAGTATATTACAATTGGCTACAAGAACACCTCTGGGGAGGCTTTGAGATTAACCCTGCGTAGAATAACTTTTAAAGCCGAAGACGGAAAAATATATGTGTTCATTACCAACAACTTTACATTGCCTGCAACGCAGGTAGCTACCATTTATAAATACAGGTGGATGATAGAATTGCTGTTCAAACAAATTAAGCAGAACTTTCCTTTACGTTATTTTTGGAGCGATAGTGAAAATGGTATCAAAACTCAAGTGTACTGTGTATTGATAGCGCAGTTACTCATGGTTGTTATAAGAAAGAAAGCGGCGACCAAAAAATCATTTGCGAATATGATAACAATTATTCGATTACATTTAATGAGCTATGTAGATTTGCTGGAATTTATAAAAGATACCTACAAAGCCTGGCGAAGGACACACAATGCACCCAATGCTTTTGCCACGTAGAAATTGCAATGGTAACTACTCCCTATTTTAATACAATACAATTTTCAATTAAACCCGGTATCAATATTGGGTTTCAGCGATTTTTTTGCTATTTTTAGTCGGACAACAATGATTTATTTACATAGTTTCGGGTTAAACGGTAGGTATGGATCAATCCTTGCGGTTAGGGAAAAGGTGGGGTAGTTCAAACATACTTAAAAATTATGTTTTATCAAAATTAATTCTACCTACAAATTAATATTTATCACGAGACGCCAATTTTATTTCTGCTTATGCCTTGTGCATAACTAAAATCCAATAAACCAGGGTGAATCTTAGCTGCACCACAGGTTCAATAAATAGCTATATTAGTTTTCTTTCCACAGCTAGTTTTATGAGGCTTGCAGTATTTTTTACACCCAGTTTGGCTAATAGGTTTTTCCTGTGGCTATCTACGGTAAAGGGGCTTAAAAATATTTTTTCAGCGATTTGCGGATTGGTGTAACCTTCGGCAATTAGTAGCAGCACTTCTTTTTCCCGCGGGGTTAATATTGGCAAATCCACTTTTGATGACTTTTGATATTCCTGCAAAGCTGTGCCAACTTCACCACTAAAATAAATATTGCCTTCATGCACCGCATGAATTGCCTGGATCAGCTCTTCTTTGGATGAATTTTTTAAAATATATCCCGATGCCCCGTTTTCTACCATCTTTTTTATATATAGTCCCTGGTTGAATGTACTTAGGCCAAGTATCATAATACCAGGGTATTTTTCTTTCATTACCATACACAACTCTACACCATCCATGCCAGGCATACTGATATCCATTAATACCACATCTGCCATGTTGCTTACAAAAAAACCCAGGCATGATTGCGCATTCATTGCCTGCCCAACCCACGCAATGTCTTTTTCATTCTGCAATAATGAATGGATCCCTTCAATTACGACCGGGTGATCATCTACTATAAATACGCGTATCATAAATTATGTATTGATTTCTATATTCACCATCATTCCTTTGCCAATTTCTGAATGAATATCAAATTGCCCTTTCAGATATTCCACCCGGGAACGAATATTTGCCCAGCCTGTGCCCTTGCTGTTTTCAGGCGATGTGGTGTCGAATCCCCTGCCATTATCTTCTACTTCAACGTTTATCCGGTTATCTCCTCTTACAAGCTGAACAAAGGCTTCCGTTGCTGTTGCCTGCTCCATTACATTATTCAGCAATTCCTGTACAATTCGATAAATAATTACTTCTATTGATTTATCCAGGCTCAAATCCATTCCGACGGATTGATACTTCAAGGATAATAACTTTGTAGTATTGATAGTATTACAATACTCTTTAAGCGCTTCATCCAACCCAAACTTTGCCAGCATTCCCGGTATCATGTAGAGTGTCACCCTTCGAAGTTCCTTAATAGAAGTATCAATCATATCCAATGACCTGTATTGGAAAAAATGGAATTGTAACCATATCCATCTCACTAAAATAGAATATTTATCCATCCTGTTTCATCCCTGCTACACGTTGAATTCAATATTCACCAGGGTTCCCTTTCCGGGTTCAGAATGAATATCAAATTGCCCGTTTAAATATTCAATGCGGGAACGAATATTGGCCCAGCCCGCGCCCTTACTGCTTTCCAGCAGCGCTGTATCGAACCCCCTGCCATTATCTTCCACCACAATATTCAGCCGGTTATTTTCCCGTATAAGTTGTATAAAAGTTTCTGATCCCCCGGCATGTTTCAAAATATTATTCAATAACTCCTGTACGATACGGTAAACAATGATCTCAGTAGCTTTATCCAACCGGGCCTCCATTCCCAAAGACTGGTATTTCACTGCTAGCAATTTCGTGGCATTAACCGAACTGCAATAATCTTTTAAAGCCTCATCCAGTCCAAATTTTGTCAGCATCTCCGGCATTAGATTATGCGCCACTCTTCTTAACTCTTTAATCGAAGTATCGATCATATCCAATGACCTTTCAAATACAGCCATATTGTCCGGTGTTATTACCAGGTTGTCTTTCATATTACTCAGGGAGTATTTTACGCCAGATAATAAGCCACCCAATCCATCATGTAAATCTTTTGCCAAACGGCTTCTTTCCTCTTCCTGCCCTTTTAAAATAGATTCCGTGGCAAGTAGTAATTTTTCGTTTTGTAATTGTATTATCTGTTGCTGCTGTAGTACTTGTTTTTGCCGGTACGTTCTGTACACTAAAAAACTTATGATCAATAAAGTGATGAATGAACCCAGTAAAATATAATTGATAGTAGACTTTTGCCGGATAGATAACTCCTGCACTTTTTTCTCCTTTTGCAATTGCACAATTTTGTATTCTTTTATCCGGGTTTCATATTTCGTCTCCAACACGCTAACCTGCTTTTGCTTACTCACTATGTTAATACTGTCATTTATAAGATTATATTTCTTTAATAGTTTCAAAGCCTCCGGCTGGTTCTTATTTTTCTCTTCCAGTTCGCTCAGACTTTTTAATGAATGCAGTTCAATTTGTAATACATTTAACTGCCTTGCCATTTCAATAGCTTTGGAGATTTCATTTTTTGCTTTAGAGTAATTTCCTGAGATAGAATAAGCTTCACCCAATCGCTGGTGGGAAGCGGCTACTTCAAACAAACTGCCCGATTTTTCAAAACTCCGGATGGACTGCTCAAAATACTGAATTGCTTTATTATTGTCATGATCCCTTTC
The DNA here is from genome assembly GCA_040006615.1 of Ferruginibacter sp. Lineage (GTDB taxonomy): Bacteria > Bacteroidota > Bacteroidia > Chitinophagales > Chitinophagaceae > Ferruginibacter. Next base: position 8,381 of record JBDTWP010000174.1, on the reverse strand, counting down.
GATCATTAATCGCCCAAGTAAAGTATAAGTTCTGCCCAGCAATACATAATTCAAAATTGTGTCACATATTTTTTTTGATTCCATTAGAAAACCTTCAACACCGTCATACATCTTTAATTCAATTTTCCCGGAAGCCAGTGCTACACAGGCCATACTTGTTAAATAAGGGTCATTTGTTTTTTTACTGAGTGCATAACACATCTCAGCATATTTTAAAGCGTTTTTTTTATCAATCATTATTGCGTGTACACTGGATAAGTTATTATAGATAACCAACAATAGCGCGTCGTCATTTATTTCTTTATAAATCCCGGCAGCCTCCAGGTAATATTCAACCGCAGTTGAATAATCTTCCTGGTAATAAGCTATAACGCCAAAGCTTTGCCTGATACGGCCGTATAATTTTTTATTTCTTAAATCCTTTTCCATTGTAACTAATCTCATCGCCTCATTAAAATATTTTATAGCTCCCGCAAAATCGCTTTTACCCACAAGCAACCCGCCTGCCAAACTGTAAGACAACGCAAGGCCATAATTAAATTGCAACTTTTTTGAAAGCTCAATCATCTGCAGGGAGTATTCCATTGCCTTTGGAGGATCTGTATACTGGTATTTTAAAATAATTGAATTTAACAGGTTCACTTTATTGGTATCTCCGGCCGATTGTTTTAAAGCATTTAATAAACTGTCCAATTGTTTGTCCTGTGCAGTTAAAACTGCTACTGATAAAATAAAAATAACCGATAGCGCAATGTATTTAAATTCTGATATCATGTTATATACAATTGGATAACCCTTAACCTTCATAAAGATTGATATTCCCCCTCACAAAACCAAACAATCTACTTAAAATACCAGTTTCGGGTGATTCTTGCAGGGCACTGAAGGAATCACTGTTTCAGGTGATTGACGGAAGCTGTGCTTATTGATATTTTTGAATAATAAAATCTCCTTTGAAATTCATGCATATGCTATTGTTTGAAATTTAATTACCCATCGTCGCTAAATCTTAAGTAAACCATATATTATCATTTGTAATTTTTTTTTATGACAAATAGCAAACCCATTCTTAACTAACAAATGAAAAAAAACTTAATCCTTGTGACCTTACTGGCAGCAATATTTTTTGCCAATGCACAAAATGTAGGCATCAACACCACCAACCCACAGGCAAGTTTGGATGTAAGAGGCAGCCAGCGAATTGGTGGCACCAACAATTATGTTAGATATGATTCCGCTACTGGTAAAATTGAATGGTTTGGTGCCTCGTTGTTTACACCAATCTCCCAGCAGATCATTAAACATTCCGCATCAGCAGAAGGATTATATGCGGGAGGGGGTAAATTAGATTATCGTGACCAGGCAGGCATTCCTGTATTTTACAGCGACTGGACCAATGGTAACGGATATATCAAAGGCAACCTGGGAATCGGCACTATTGCTCCATTAACCAATGTCCATATTTTTAATGGCGCATCCGGAGCAACACCATTTCCTTTTTCTCCTCTTGCAGTTGAAAGTAACGGGCATACTTATATAAATTTATTGAGTCCCGGCGCCAATGAAACCGCTATTCTATTTGGCCAGCCGGGTAGCGCCGCCAACGGTGTGCTAATGTATAATAATATAAGTACTCCAAATGGTTTTCAATTCAGGAACAATGGTAACTTAACAAGAATGGTCATTGATAATGCCGGCAATGTTGGGATTGGTAACACTTCCCCGAAATTCCCAATTTCTTTTAATGGAAGCCTGGGAGATAAAATTTCATTGTGGACCGACGGTTCGGCTACACATTATGGTTTTGGCATTCAGAGCGGCTTACTCCAGGTATTTACAAAAACATCTAATGATGATATTGTCTTTGGATATGGAAGCAGTAATTTATTCGCAGAACAAATGCGCATAAGAGGGAATGGCAATGTAGGAATAGGTATAAGTGATCCGGGTGTTAAATTAGATATAGGCGGAAGAATGAAAATTCGCACAGGAACAGATGGTGAACCAGGTATTTGGTTGAATAATACCGCCAATACCAATATTGCTGGATTTATGGGTCTGGAGAATGATAATTATGTTGGTTTTTACGGAGTAGCCAGCGGTTGGAAATTTGCAATGAATACGCAAACCGGTGCTTTAAAAATAAATGGAAGTGAAGGACTGGCAGGACAGTTTCTTCAATCCAATGGAAATGCAGCCCCGGAATGGAAGAATATTCCTGTGCCACCTGATATGTACAATCTTACGGAAGAGTTAGCGTGTACGGGCGGCATTACCATAGTATCCACCACAGAAGGCGATGTTCCCGGGTTAACCAAGACCTTTGTATTAAATAGTCCTTCAAAGGTTATCGTACATACAATGATATTTGCCGGAAGTGTAGGGTGTGCCTTTTGTTCGGGAACGACATTCGATATTATATATTTTTTGGATGGCATTAATACGGGAAGGATACGCAATTCAGTTGGCAATGGAGATTACTTACATGTTACAGGAACCAGGATTTTCACTTTATCCGCAGGCACACATACTTTAAAAATAATAGGACGAAACCTCTCCGGGCCCGACCTGACTTTGGGACAATCATCAGGAATCGCCTATCCTTCCTACATGACCCTGCAAGTAATCCCGCAGAACTAATGAAATAAAAAAAAATAAATTACCACTGTAAACTCTAGCATTTAAATTAAACCCTGGAATAAAAATGAACCGGTTGAAAATTGTATAAAACAATCCTTGAATATTAATTTTATCAAACTAAAATGAAAAAAAACTTAATCCTTCTGCACTTACTGGGTGCAGCATTTTTTACCAATGCACAAAATGTTGGCATCGGCACCAATGCGCCGCAGGCAACCCTGGATGTAAAAGGCAATATACTCTTTGGAGGAGCTTCAAATTACATGCGTTATGACTCTCTTTCGGGGAAAGTTGAATGGGTCAATTCTTACCTGTATGTACCGGTCAGCCAGTTTCTGCTGAAGCATTCCGCCGCCGCAGACGGATTATATTATAATAACAGTGGTGCTACCAGCGGGCAACTGGAATACCGCAACGAATTCGGCAATCCTGTTTTCTTTACCAACTTTACTAACGGCAACGGATATTTCAGCAACAGGCTGGGCATCGGTAACCTCACGCCGCAATTTCCGCTTTCATTTCCAGGATCCCTGGGTGATAAAATTTCACTCTGGACCGATGGCACACCTACGCATTATGGGTTTGGTATACAAAGTAGTTTATTTCAAATGTTTTCCAAAACTTCTTTGGATGATATAGCTTTTGGCTATGGCAGTAGCAGTTCATTTTCCGAAGCTATGAGAATAAAGGGGAATGGTAATGTAGGAATTGGTAACAGCGACCCTACATTAAGATTAGACCTTACCGGAAGAATGAGGATCCGGACCGGGTCTGACGGCCAGGCAGGTATATGGCTGAACAATAATGCCAATACGGATGTACAGGCATTTATGGGATTAGAAGACGATAGCTATGCAGGCCTGTACGGTTCCGCAGGCGCAGGCTGGGGTTTTGGAATGAATACAGCAAATGGCGACATAAAGATGATGGGACGTGTAGGCATTGGCACTACTAGCCCTAATGCACCCTTGAGTTTTCCTGCGGTGCTGGGTAAAAAGATAACCCTGTATCCCGGTACCACTGGCGATGTAGGGATGGCCGTGGAAGGAAACCTGTTGGAGATCTATTCCGATAACCCAAATGCCGATATCGCTTTGGGTTACGATCAGGCGGGGGTATTTACTGAACGGTTCAGGGTAAAGGCGGATGGATCGTTGTCGGTAAATGGAAATAGTGGCAATGCAGGCCAGGTGCTTCAATCAAATGGCCCGGGCACTGCGCCTACCTGGATTACTCCCTCTATCGCCAAAACACAATACTACCTTACGAATATTAATTCTGCTACGCTTACAGATGCTTCACCCAGGTTGGAAATGGATGTGCCAGTTAACATACTGGTCAATTCAATCATAACCGTTTCAATTACTGTAAATATATCTACCGGAACGTATTTTGGCTGTGATCATGGTAAATTGTCAATTTCAATCGAACCACTAAACGGTGGCGGATTATATGGGTTAGCTGGAAAATATAATACACCCTGCGGCCAGACTGATCATACCATTGCCACCGGTGAACTTCCTCTTTTAGCCAGTAATGGAACCATGAAAATATTCGGTCCCGGAACTGATGGGGTACATGTAAGTTTTGTAAAAACGTCCAATGGCCCCGCTGATCTCGGCATTGGCGGCACGACACCCGCTGTGGTAATAGTTAAAGTAATTCCTTTATAGTACTCAACAATTTCATATTATGATCAGGCAAAAGTTATTTTACAAAGTAAATTTCCAAATTTGGTATTAGCCAAAAGCAAATGCAGCATCCCGTTAGGTTTATTTGTCTTATAAGCATGAAAGAACTTTATATAATCCTTACCCTTTTCATTGCGACAAATTCCTTTAGTCAGACTAATCGTAAGGTTTCTACATTTTTATCTTTTCAGGTCAACAGTACAGTCCATGACAGAACGCAAACTAACAATTCAGGTGGTGCTGGTTTTGGCTTACAGACATTTCTAAATACAACAACAAGGTTTAAACCCACGGTAGAAGTCAATGCCAATCTTTTTGCAGGCACCAAAGAAATGTATCTGACTGCAGACGAAAGACCAATTTACGCAAAAAGTAGTGTTGCGAGTGTTTACATTGGTTCTTCTTTTCACCTAACAGACAGGCTGTTTATAGCTACAACATTTGGACCGACCTTTTATAATGCTGCAACATATTTTGGAATTAGGCCTTCTATAGGTTTTTACCCTTCCCAAAGTAAAAAATGGATTGCAGGCGCATCCTTCACAAATGTTTATCAGCGTGACGATATCAGCAATGAAACCTTTGGTTACCTTAGTTTTGCTTTGGCACTCAAATTATTTTGACAATAATTCTAATAATACCGGTTTCGCAAAAGTTTGCCAGAACAATAAAACATTAACCTCCAGGTGTTAACTTAGTATAAAAATTCAATCCCGCAAATCCTACAATCATGTAAATCCTGATATATTATTCCAGGTTCTTTAACGCCTCTTTTGCCCTTGGGTTTTCCGGCCTGATCTTTAAAGCCCGCCGGTAACAATTCTTTGCCTTTTCCTTTTCTCCCTTTTTTAAATACAGGTCTCCCAGGTCATTTTGGGCCACCACGATCTCGGGAAACTTGATAACATAGTACTCATATAAGGCTATCGCCTCATCCGGCTTATTATTTTCAGTGAGCTTTTGACCGGCCTCCAGTAAGATCATATCATCCTGTATTTCAATGCCTGCAGACTTTAAATTCTTTTCAAAATCTCCGGGACCTTTAGTTACCAACAGATCATATACTAACCCGGCTTTTGGAAATTCAAAACCCACCTTCCTGTCAAAAGCATCCTTCATTATCCTGCCATAAAAATATAACTGCGTTATATTGGGGAGTATTTTTTCAGTAGGCGAGGTCTTTTCATTTGTTACCATATAAAAAACCAATCCTTCTTCCGGCAACCTAAGCAAACGGGCAAAATAAATACCATTACTTCCACCATTATCGATCATTTTTGTATTTCTCCTGGTCTTGCTGATATTGCAGCCATAACCGAAATAATAATGGCCCCCTGTATTTTCTTCCATTATATGCGGTGTAAACATTTTCTGAATGGTTGAATCCTTTAAGATCGTTTTGTTAGTAAAGGCATTGGCCCATAAATACATCTCATTCAGCGATGCTTCCAATCCCCCATTGCCTTTCAAATTCCAGTAAGGGCCACCACCAGCCTTTTCAAAATGAGATTGGTGTGTACCCCAGTCTTTCCCATTTTCGTAGCCTTGGGCGATAGAAACCCCTTTTCCCACCGGGTATTGGTAACCGATATCCTTTATTCCGACCGGTTCAAATAATTCTTTTTTGAGGAATTGTTCGTAATCCAGTCCGCTTACCCTTTCAATGATGATGGCTAAAATGCTCATGCCTACATTTGTATAGATTGATTTTGTGCCTGGTTCAAATGATAATGGCTCTGCAAAGGCAGTCGCCAGATATTCATCTGTTTCAATTTTGCGGTAATCCCCTCCATCATTTTTTAAAAATTCAACGAAACCAGATGAATGCGTGAGTAACTGGTGTAAGGTAATATTTTGCTTATCTTCCGGCACAAGGGGGAAATATTTTTTAAGGTTATCTGTCAGAGATAGTTTTCCCTCTTCATACAATTTCATGATAGCTGCAGCGGTAAATGCTTTTGTAATACTCCCCATTGAAGCAAGGGTAGAGGGAGTAAAGCTTATTTTCTTTTCTTTGTCGGCAAACCCATAGCCTTTCGAGAATAATTTCTGACCGTTTTTAATAATGAGTAGCCCACCGGAAAAGGTCCTGTCCTTAGCTAAAGATATAAGGTAATTGTCAATCAGTTTGCAGGTGTCATTGAGAGCGATATATTCCTCCAGGGTTGAATTGTTATAGACGTTCTGAACCTGGCTCCCGCCGGAGCAACCGGAAAATATACAACAACCAAACAGGCCGATCAAAGATAATTTTCCTTTCATAGTTTAATAATTCATTGCAAAATAGGATATAGAGGCTTTTGACGAAAAATGTTGGTATGAAACATATTTTTCTGTTGCCAAACAACCGGTATTTGTTATCCCCGATCTCAGAAATAATGTGTTCACTTCATTATTTCCTTCATTAGCAACTTCCCTTTCAACGGAACGTACTTACTCTCTTAACTTTGCTATTGCATGGTTCAAAATATTAAAAGCAATCGTATTGAAATATTACTCCAAGTTTTGCTATGGGTGGCCATTTCCTATGTTGCAAATTCGCTTACAAAGGTGTCGGAAAATTTTGAACAGAATATTAACGGGACGGTTATTTCAAAAATTATTGTAAGGTCTGCTTTCCCGCTTTCACTTGTCACGATAGCCTGTATGTTATTACTTTTTTATTCCAATATACTTTGGTTATTGAAACTCATTCTCCGATGGAAGAGTTTATTTTTTCGCCTGTCTGTAATTATTGGCTGGACCCTTTTATTATTTCTTACCGATTATTGTATAGTGAGTGCTTTGCTTCCGCAAAACGGCATCAGGTAGATTGAATGGAAGGCTTTGCAGACTGGTATTTTTTTATTATTTCTTTTTATACTGGGTTTATCTGTTGCCTGGTTTTTTGTAAAGGAGTGGTACAGGAATGAAGTGGTTCGGAAGGAATTGGAAGCAATTCAATTGTCCACTGAAATAAAATTTCTTAAATCACAGGTGAACCCTCATTTCTTATTTAATACGCTCAACAATCTTTTTTCGATGGCCCAACAAAAAGGAAACGATGAACTAGCAGACAGTATTTCAAAACTTTCGGGCATGATGCGGTACATGATCTATGAAAGCAATGCTGAAATGGTTCCCTTATCAAGGGAAATTGAATACCTGCAGAATTGTATTGCGCTGAACAAATTGCGGTTTGAAGATAAAGAAGCAATGGTAAATTTTAATTACCAGGTCAGCATGCAGGAGGTAATCATTGCACCAATGATCTTTATTCCGTTCGTAGAAAATGCTTTCAAACATGGGGTAGCGGTCAATAAGGCTTCACATATCGGTATTTCAATTGCTGCAAATGAGCAAGAGCTTGAGTTTACCTGTGAGAACCCCATCAATAACCATATTAAAAAGATGAACGACCACGGAACTGGCCTCGGCCTTGAAAATGTAAAAAGAAGACTGGAGTTGATTTACCCCGGCAAGCATGATTTACACATAAAAAATGAAGGAAACAAATACCAGGTAATACTTAAAATAAATTTGAAATGATAAATTGCATTGCGGTAGATGATGAGCCCAGGGCATTGGAAATAATTGAAAGGTATTGTAACAGGCATGAAGAGATTCGCCTGTTGTCAATTTTCCGCGAGCCTGTTAAAGCCCTTGAATTTTTGAAACAGGAAAAAGCAGACCTTGTTTTCCTGGATATTAATATGCCCGGTAAAAGCGGCATACAATTCGTTTCTACTTTGCAGGATAAACCTCTGATCATTTTCACAACGGCATACCATGAATATGCGGTAGAAAGCTATAACCTGGACGCTGTAGATTATTTAGTAAAACCAATAACCTTCGAAAGATTTTCCGCTGCTGTCAATAAGGCACTGAACCTGATCTTTTTAAAAAATAAAGCAAGGGAGCGGGTAACCCTGGCTGGTGTTGTTTTCTTTAAAAGCGGAGCTCAGACACACCAGGTGAAGATCGGCGATATACAGTACCTGGAAAAGGAAGGCAATTATATAGCAATCCATTTGAAAGACAGGAAAATACTCGTTCGTGAAAATATGAGTG
>JBDTWP010000173.1:0-13219 GCA_040006615.1 Ferruginibacter sp. | reverse complement strand
TGGGATAGCTTAAAGTTTGATAATGAAGGGATTAAAGAAGTTCAGCGAAAATTCTTTGGTACTCTGTATAATACTTACCAGTTTTTCGCACTGTATGCAAATGTTGACGGATTTAGTTTCAAAGAATCCTTCATCCCGGTAAAAGAAAGGCCCGAAATTGATCAGTGGATATTATCATCCCTCAATACGCTGATAAAATATGTAAGGCAAAACCTGGATGAATACGAACCGACACCAGCTGGTCGCGCAATAGAGGATTTTGTAGATGCTCATTTAAGTAATTGGTATGTACGGTTATGCCGTCGCCGTTTTTGGAAAGGTGAGTATGAGCAGGATAAGATATCCGCTTATCAAACCTTATACGAATGCCTTGAAACGCTATCCCGGCTGATGGCCCCCATCGCCCCATTTTTTGCCGATTGGCTATTTCTTAACTTAAATGAGGTTTCGGGCCGTTTTACCGATGAATCAGTTCATCACACCAATTTTCCCGGGATAAATGAGGCTGCCATTGATGCGGACCTTGAAAAAAGAATGCAATTGGCACAGGATGCCTCCTCATTAATATTATCCTTACGTAAAAAGGTAAATATCAAGGTTCGCCAACCACTTCAAAAGGTATTTATTCCTGCAATGGACGCTGAAATGGCTTCAAGAATAAAAAGTGTAGAGGATATTATTAAGGCAGAAACCAATATCAAGGAAGTAGATGTTTTAGGAGCCGAAAATGATTTCATACAAAAAAAAGCGAAAGCTAATTTTAAGACCCTGGGCAAAAAACTGGGGGCAAAAATGAAATGGGCTGCAGATGAAATCAGTAAATTCAATAATATTACCATTGCCAGGGTATTGGAAGGTGATTTTGTATTAAATCCTGATTATAAATCGAAAAATGAAACGGCAATCGTCTTAAATAGTGAGGATATGGAGGTTTCTACCGATGAAATTACCGGCTATGAAGTAGCTAATAAAGGTTCTTTAACTGTTGCGCTGGATATCACTATTACAGATGATTTGAAAAAAGAAGGAGATGCCCGGGAATTTGTTAATAAGATACAGAATATTCGTAAGGACAGTGGTTTTGAACTAACTGACAGAATAAATGTGTCGGTAATGCAAAATGAAGTCATGCAACTTTCTTTAATTCAATATAAAGAGTATATTTGCGCCGAAATTCTGGCAGATTCGCTTGCTTTTTACCCTGTCTTGGACGCAGGCACCGAAATTGAGGTGAATAATGCCATATTAAAAGTGAACGTTGTAAAAAAGTAGTGTAGTATGCCAACAAAAAATCATGTTCCGGCAAAGGCCGTGAAAGTAGCAGGTAAACCTGCTGCAAAAAAAATAGCCGTAGCCATCAAACCAGTACAGAAAAAAGTTGTTAAAGCTGCCAGTGTTGCATCTTCAAATAAAACAACTCCAAAAAAGACAGTTTTTAAGCCTGCCGGAAAAAAGGCGGAAAACCTTGTTGCAAAGAAAACAGTGACAAAACCTTCACCAAAAAAGCCAGTTACAAAATCTTCACCTATAAAAGTGACAGTTAAACCTGTTCATAAGCAAACACCCAGGCCTGTCACTAACCCAGCTAAACCCTTAACAAAAAAGCCTGCTGAAAAAATTATCCAGGCTAAGAAAATTGCAAAACCAATTGCAAAGGAAATAACAAAAAAAACTGTCCCTGTAAAAAACATTCCGATCAGAGTTTTTAACCCAGCCCAAAAGATTATGTCAAAAAAAGACGAAATTAAAAGCCCGGCGGCTAAAAATGCCACTGAAAAACCAGTTTCGGCTAAGCCCGCTGCTGAAATAAAAGCAAAAGACATTAAAGTGCCCGCCCCAAAGCCCGTAGTAATTCCAAAAATATCCACAAAAACTGTCCGTAAATACCAACCAGAATTTACAAAATCAGTATTGGATAAAGCGCAAAGAGATCCCGGTGCTCCCTCACAACGTTATAGCGATGCTGAATTGCAGGAATTCAGGGAGTTAATTCAGCGAAAATTGGAAGCTGCGAAGAAAGAATTATCTTATTTACATGGTTTGATTACCCGCAAAGATGAAATGGGTGGGGATGAAGGTGACAACAGGTATATGACGATGGAGGATGGAAGTCTGAGCATGGAAAGAGAGCAATTGAGTCAAATGGCAAGTCGCCAGATTACTTTTATCGATCATCTTGAAAAAGCAGTTATGCGTATTGAAAATAAAACCTACGGTATTTGCCGTATAACAGGCAAGCTGATTGACAAAGCCCGCTTGCGTGCTGTGCCACATGCTACCCTTAGCATCGAAGCTAAAATGGGATCAGGCAAATAAATAACACCTCTCCTGAGTGTTAAAAACGGAGTTCACGACAGATCCCAAATCACAGATCACAAATATTATTGTGCCGCCTTCTTGTATTCACTCGGCGTCATACCCGTAAACTTTTTAAATGCCCGGTTAAATGAAGCTTTGGAATTAAATCCAAATTCATAAGCAATCCCCAGCAAACTATGTTTGTCAAAACTATTAGATCCGAGGGCATCTTTAACGTCATTTACCCTTTGCTCATTTATGTAGTCGAAAAAATTTTGCTGGCAATGCTGGTTAATTATTTGCGACAGGTGGTTAGGGTGGATTTGCAATTGCTCTGCCAAAGAAAACAAGGTAAGTTCACTATCCTGGTAAGGCTTTTTAGTTAACATCAAATTTGTAAGTACTTCGAAAAGCTCGAGTGATTTTTGTTTATTTAATCCTGATTTTTTGTACTTATCATTGATCACCGGCTGGATTATTGCTTCCGCTGGTTGCACTTCCTCTTCAATTTCCTCTTTATTGCTTTCTATATAACCAATACCCGGTTCTAAATGAGTTGCAATTTTCCCAGGCAAAATAGTATCGATTTCCCTGCCTTCAAAATTAAAAATGGGCTCCTGCTTTACGCCATAATAGCCAATTAGAAAAATAAGACCGCAAATTGCAAGGTTTCCTGCCAAACCCCCATATTGGGGAATGTTAAAGCCGGAAAAATTATACAATAAAAGCCCTAAAGATGAAATAATCCAAACTGAAATAATTCCCCAGGCCAGGAAATTCAGCCAGCCGAGGTATTTGGTTTCTGCATTCGAAAATACGCTTTCTACCCGGTAGCGATGCTTGTGCAGTTGGATAATAACGCTTAATGTATACATCAAAAGACTTATCATTTTAATTATGGTCCACACCTGGCGGATTGTATTGCTAACCCCCGTACTATTCCCAATGCTTACCATAAGAATTAGGAAATAAATAAAAAATGGTACAAGATGAAGTGTCTGCCTCGTACCTATGTTAAAACTGGTGGTGGTAAGCGAAAGTGTATAAAATAAGAAAACCGGCCCGTGAAGAAAAACGGAAGCTTCACTAAACTCTACCAAAATCCTTCCGGCCAGGAATTCCGGATAGTTAAACCGGCTTATTACTATAAAGGTTGCCACATTAACCAGGAGTATGACCAGCCAGGTGAGAAAAATACGATCCGGCAATCCCTTTTTCCTTTTACCGGCAACAAGCAGTATGATAAATAAAATAAGCGTAGCACTTCCCGCATAAATATATTCTGTCATAGTGGTAAATATAGGAAAAAATAAGACCTGTCAAAGGCGCAAAGTACAGGGATAGGACCCGATTTCCAGGGAGATGGTATCACCTTACATATTGAAGCGAACCGGTGGGTTTAATAAAATAGGTTTGCCGGGTAATTCTAAAAATAATGAGCAATTTTTGCATCAAAACAGAACAACTGGTAAAAAAGTACAACCACGGAGTTTTTGATAATGCTGTTATCAATAACGTGAATATTTCAATCAGAACCGGGGATTTTTCCGTAATTATGGGTAATTCCGGTTCGGGCAAATCCACCCTTCTTTACCTTTTAAGCGGCCTCGATACCCCAGGCTCCGGCAAAATCTGGATTAATAACATTCCCCTGCATGGGAGGTCCCAAAAAGACCTGGCACTGATGAGGCGAAAAATGATTGGCTTCGTTTTCCAGGACAATAACCTGGTACCCAACCTCACCATTCTCGAAAATATATTGGTGGCGGGCTACCTGGTAAAGGGCGACAGAAAACTTATAAACAAACGAGCCTTCAGCCTGATGGAAGAGCTGGGTATTTTATCCTTAGCTTCCAGGCATCCATCCCAGGTATCCGGTGGGGAATTGCAAAGGGCCGCCATTGCAAGAGCAATGATCAATAATCCACTGATCTTATTAGCCGATGAACCAACAGGAAACCTGAATGGTGAAGCTTCAGAAAAAGTACTGGAATGCTTTTCTGCCTTAAACCGCAACGGGCAGACTATTGTGATGGTAACCCACGACCTGAAAGCAGCCTGCACGGGTAACAGGATAATTTTCCTGAAAGACGGAACTATTCCTCTTGACCATTCTTATAATATTGACAAACACCTCCCCGGAGCAGAGGATGCACTCTTTACCTGGTTAAAACAAATGGGCTGGTAGTTTCAAACACTTCTCAAATTAAATAAATGACCGCGATCCTTCTTATCATAAAATCTAATTTCCGTAACAAAAAATGGATGGTATTGCTCACCGGGTTGTGTATTGCTTTGGCTGCCTTATTATTTAGTTCCGGACTCTCAATTTTACAAACCGTACAGAAACCCTTTGATAACCTGTTTAATAAACTTAATGCTTCTCACATTTTGATGTTGTATGATATAAATGATCATAATACAACCTCATTAAAAAATTGGTTTGCCCGTCAGCCGGAGACGGAACGTGTAAGTGACCCTTCTCCTTATTTTCTTTGCAACGGCCCATTGGTGCACAAAGGCCACAAAATTGAAGGGATGATTCAGCTTACTGAACATAATAATGATAATTCAATTCAGGATAAACTGATGGTTATTGATGGAATTCAAAAGAAAAGTCCGGGACATGGTGAAATATGGGTGCCCGTATACCTGGCAATTAATTATCATGTTCAAATTGGAGATACCATCGGGATTCCGGCTCCCGGCGGATTGTACCAGGTAATTGTATCAGCAATGATTGCCGACCCACACTATGGAAGCGGTATGGTAAACCCTACCCTGGCCTGGGTTGCAGCCGGTGAATTGCCATTTTTTGTACCCGTTGCCCAACTCAGCAATACGATGATGGGCATTCGGTTGAAAAACCCTGATTCAACAGCGGTACTATGGGAAAGGTTCACCCGCCAGTTCAACTACACGGGAGTTAATCTTACCTATTCACTTTTCAAAAATGCCTACCTGGGTATTTACCAGGTTATGGGAAATATCATATTGTCTTTCTCAATAATAGCATTATTAATTGCGTTATTTATGGTGCGATCCGCCATAACAAGAGCCGTTTATGATGATTATAAATTAACAGGCGTTTATAAGGCTCTGGGATTTACGCCTGAAAATATTGTTTCGCTTTATGTGATTCAATATTCCATAATGTCCATCATATTCATCCCGGTAGGACTTGCCGGCACTTATTTTATTTTCAGGTGGCTAATGGGTTCCATTTCTCAAAAACTTGGAGCTTTTGATACGGCAGGGTTTTTGCCACTAAATATTTATTATTATTCCCTGGTCGTCATAGCGGTACTGGTTGTTTTCACAGCATATTTAGGAAGTTCCAAACCAGCTAAAATAAATCCGGTTGAGGCTATTCGAATGGGTGCGCCTGTCAAACGCTTCTCTAAATTTTTGCTACCGGCAAATATTGGATCATCCTGGTTGCCACTGCCTGTTATGATGGGGTTAAGATTTTTATCTTTCAAACCCAGGCAGTCCCTCTCCCAGGGAATTATTATTATACTGACTATTTTCATTACCGTCTTTTCTTTAAATGTAGCTGCCTCATTCGGGAACCTGAAGTACAATAAGCCGGCCTGGGGATTTGAAAACGGGGATATTCAATTAAGCAGGAAAGATGCGGTGATATTGGGCCTTACCCATGAGCAATTGATGGAAGTCCTTTTACAGGAAAAAGCAATTCAACAGATTGTTCCATTTAGTTATTCCAGTCTTTCCATATTATCAAAAGAAGATTTACCAGGGATGGAAATATATGGCAAAGCTTATGCAGATAGTTTATCCCATGCAGGATTGCTAAACCTTCAGGGAAGGCATCCGCAATCAGGTAATGAAATTTCTCTTTGCATCGGAACAGCAAGGCAATTCAAAAAACATCCGGGAGAAAACATAACTGTATTTATTGAAGGCCAAAAAACAAATCTACTGGTTACAGGAATTTACCAGGATGTAAGCAATATGGGTCAGGGCTTCAGGCTTCATGCCGATGCAATAAGAAAGCTAAACCCAATTTACACCCCGTCTCTCTATAGTATCAAACTAAAAAAGGATAATAATACGGAAGACTATAAGAATTACCTGTTGAAAAGATTAGGTGGAACGATAACAATTGACGCCGGCATTGAAGATAGGATCGCCCAAATGGGCATCATTTCGGGTATTAGAACTGCTTTGTTTGCACTATCCTTCTTTTTTATACTCATTATGCTGCTAACGATAGGCAGTGATATGATCATCAGCATAAAAGCAAATCAAAAACCCTTTGGAATCTTAAAATCGATCGGATGGACGCCAGGACAAATCAGGCAGTCAATGGTATGGAAAATTTTATGGATCACGATGGTTGCCCTGCTGGTAGCAATACCACCCGGTGTTTTTTTAAGTCCTGTCCTGATGGGACAGGTTACCGGCGGTATCGGGTTAATAAAATTCCCCTTTATTATTAATTATACTGGAACCTTAATGATCATTCCAATCACCTTATTATTGATTTGTGCCAGCTCATGGTGGATGGCGGGGGCTGCCACCGCCGCTAACCCGCGAACATTAATTAATTCATAAAAATTTATACAAGGCATGAAAATATTATTTGGATTTTTAACATCGTTATTACTTTCAATTCCTGTATTATCCCAGCCTGCGCAGGATTTGATAGACAGTTATTTGAGGAGCATGCATAATATACATATTATTCCAGGCTTCTCTGTCGTTGTCGTAAAGGATAATAAGATGTTTTTTTCAAAAGGATATGGTGTGGAAAAGCTGGACGCCGGTAAGCCATTTACACCAGCAACCGTTATTGCGGTTGGGTCCCTGACAAAATCATTTACTGCTTTAGCAATAATGAAACTGGTTGAAAAAGGCAAACTCAGTTTAGATGCGCCTGTAATTAATTATTTACCATGGTTCCATACAGCAAACAGGGAGCAAAGTGATAAGATAACAATAAGAATGTTGCTCAGCAACACATCCGGATTATATCCCTCAAATACAACACCTGCTTACGACCTCTCCGAAGCTTCCATTGAAACCTTTGTAAGAAATCTTTCTTCCATTTATCTGTATAGAGAGCCCGGTAACTCTTATGAATATAGCAATGCCGGATTCGTAGTTGCAGGATTGGTGATTAGCAAAATTTCAGGAATATCCTATGCCTCCTTTCTTAAAGCGGAAATCTTTCAGCCTCTTGATATGCAGCATACCACAACAATACCAGGAGAGTTCAACAGGATGAAAATTGTAGCAGGTCACTATCCTTCGGTAAAATCCGTAATACCCGCCAATAGGGAGCCTGAATTTGAAACAGGTGAATATGCTCCTGCCGGTTCATTGCTTAATTCCTCCGCGGCCGATATCGGAAAATATTTAATAGCGCTCATGAATGAAAATAAAGTAGTGAATGGTAAGGTAAGAAAGACTTTATGGACACCCAATACCAATTTTCCCGGACTGTCGCCGGAAGACGGTGGGGATGGTAAACTTTTTAGTTATGGCTTGGGCTGGATGATTTCAGATATTGAAGGAAGGATAATTATTCACCATGGTGGAAGTACGGGTAAAACCTCTTCCTTTACCATGATTGATACAGCCAATAAAATAGCTGCAGTAATCCTCATGAATGTTGACATGACATTCATTGATAAATATGCTTATCCCACTGAATTCAATATACTGAATAATGTAATGAGGTTAGCAGCCAAACTCCCTGTTTCAGCATTTGCTAAGCCCACAATAAAAGACCCCACCTTAAATAATTACGAATTAAAGGAAAGCAAAAAAAACAGGTATATCGGAGAATACAAGCATAAAAATGGTGGAGATGCATTCGTATATTTCGGTGTTGATATGAAAATTCAAAACACATCAGGTGGTAAATTGGAAGGAATAATATACCTGGGTTCCAGGATAGTGAACCGGTTTGTCCTTGATTTTGTGAATGAGGCTGTGGCTGTTAGCCGGAATGTAGCCACGCCTGCTCACCTAACTTTCAAACTTACACCAGGTGGTGAAATTACTGCTGCCTGGTTTAATAACATTGAATTCTTTAAAATTCAAAAAGATAGTGACAGTGCTTTCAAACAGTTTAAAAACGTATTTGGACTGGTTAATTTTAATATACCCCGGTCATGGAAATGCAATTTTAATAAATCGTGTTTTTCTGCAATCAACGAAAACAATAACGCAACGCTCAACGGGGCCGTAATGGAAAAAGAAAAGCTTTCAATTGATACATTATTCAGATCAGTTTGCGGTTCATCAGCATATGTAAATTATGAAAGTAAAATACTGACAGAAAACATAGGTGGGTTTATCTGGAAACAGAAAACATATGTCTATGAAAAAGAAAATAAGCAGTACGAATTGATGATCCTGGTTACTGAAAATGCCAGGAATGGCTATTGGTTTATGTTGGGTTCTGAAAAAAAGGATTTTACAGTTTACATACAGCAGGTGGTAAATTTCCTGGTGAGAAGTTTCCGGATACAATAACTGTAAAATGAAATAAATAGATCCATGCCTGTATTTCTCATCCATACTGAATTAACAATTTTTCTCTGCACATTTTTACAATCCCCTTCTCCTAAAAACTTACATTTGTCATCTTTCAGCCTTATATGCAACTAATTCCCGTAAAAGACAGTATAACCCAAATACAATTCCTCCGGGTGCCTGTAGAATTATATAAAAATGATCCTAAGTGGATTCGCCCTCTTGATAAGGATATCAATGAAGTATTTGATGCAAAAAAAAACAAAGCCTTCCGTTTTGGTGAAGTGGACCGTTGGATATTAAAAAATGACGAAGGGAAATTAATTGGCCGGATCGCTGCCTTCGTTAACAAAAAATATAAAAATAAAGGCGATAATATGCCCATTGGCGGGATCGGCTTTTTTGAATGCATCAATCGCCAGGATGCCGCCGACCTGATGCTGGACAATGCCAAACACTGGCTGATACAAAAAGGCATGGAAGCAATGGACGGTCCGATCAATTTTGGAGAAAGAGACAAATGGTGGGGCCTGGTAAACAAAGGTTTTGATGAACCGCTTTACTGTATGAATTACAATCCGCCTTATTATGTAGACCTGTTTGAGAACTATGGATTTTTACCTTTCTTTCAACAGGTATGTTTTGGCCTGGATCCAAAAGCCCCGCTCGAAAAAAAGATCATTGACCGGCATGCTGTTATTGACAGCAATCCCGACTTCTCTTCCAAACATATAAAAAAAGAACAGCTTGGAAAATTTGCCAATGATTTTACAACTATTTATAATAAGGCATGGGCGGGCCATGGTGGCTTAAAGCAAATGGCCAAAGAACAGGTCCTTCTTCTTTTCAAAAAGATGAAACCCGTGATGGATGAAAAATTAATCTGGTTCGCTTACCATAAGAATGAGCCCATTGCCATGTTCGTAAATATTCCTGATTTAAACCAGTGGTTTAAGTATCTTAACGGTAAATTCGACTTATTTCATAAACTGAAATTTTTGTGGATAAAAAAATTCAAACCCAATAAAAAGTTTAGTGGCGTTGTATTTGGAATAGTACCGGAATGGCAGGGAAAGGGCATTGACGCATATATTATTAAGGAATCAGCCAAAGTAATACAGCAACCTAATATAGCTTATACCCAATATGAAATGCAATGGATCGGTGATTTTAATCCTAAGATGATCAATGTAGCGGAAACCCTGGGCCAAACCTTTCAAAGCAGGAACCTCACCACTTACCGCTATTTATTTGACAGAACAAAGGAATTTAAACGACACCCGGTACTGGATTAATGGGCCCGGTTCACCTTTAATTTCCATAAATTCCTGTATTATTACGAATAATTCTTTTGGCCGATATTCTAAATAAAAGTGTGAATGTTTGTTAACTTGCATTTATAATCTCAATTCAAAATTACTTTGCCCGTTGGCGATTTCAGCATATGGATAAATTTATTGTATCGGCACGTAAATACCGGCCGCAGATTTTTTCAACCGTAGTGGGACAATCTCATATTACTACCACTTTAAAGAATGCGATAAAAAATAACCAGCTTGCCCATGCTTTTCTATTTTGTGGCCCCAGGGGAGTGGGTAAAACCACCTGTGCAAGGATTTTAGCAAAGACCATAAACTGCGAAAACCAGACAAAAGACGGTGAAGCCTGCAATACCTGCAACAGTTGTATTTCATTTGATGCAGGTACATCTTTAAATATACATGAACTGGATGCAGCCAGTAATAACTCAGTAGATGATATCAGGAGTTTGGTTGAGCAGGTTCGATTTGCTCCCCAGGCCGGGAAATACAAAGTATATATTGTTGATGAGGTTCACATGTTAAGTGCCTCGGCCTTTAACGCATTTTTAAAAACCCTCGAAGAGCCTCCTTCTTTCGCCATCTTTATTTTAGCAACTACGGAGAAGCACAAAATTCTTCCCACTATTTTAAGCCGTTGCCAGATCTTTGATTTTAAACGCATCACCAACAATGATACGGTAGAACATTTACAGGAAATATGTGAAAAAGAAGCGATCACTGCGGAAAAAGCAGCCCTTCACATAATCGCTCAAAAAAGCGAAGGTTGTATGAGGGATTCCTTGAGCATTTTAGATAAAATTGTAAGCTTTACAAACGGGGCCGTTACCTATAAAAATACCCTCGAACACCTCAATATATTGGACGAAGATTATTATTTCAAATTGCTTGATTTCGTGCAACAACAGGATTTAAGTAGCGCTCTGTTAATGTTTGATGAAATTAACCGGAAGGGTTTTGAAGGCGATCTTGTATTAAATGGTTTTGCGGAATTTTTACGCAACCTGTTGGTAAGCCGCGACGCAAGGGTAGCAATGCTCCTGGAAGTGGCAGAAGATTTCAAACAAAGGTACCTGGAAACGGCCCTGAAAATAGCACCCGCTTATATTGTAAGTGCCCTGAATATATTAAACGAAGCTGAGATCAATTATAAACAGGCCCGCAATAAACGTCTGCATGTAGAGTTAACAATTATCAGGCTAAGCTATTTGCAACAGGCATTGGAACTGGTAAACAATGAAGGTGCCTTAAGTAAAAAAAAACTGAATGATGGCACAAAAACGGTGGCCTTCAGGGCATTACCCATTGTTAGATTTACAGGTCACCAGCCTGGAGATCAGAACTCCGATCCTAAACAATCAAGACCTGCTCCCCTGGCAACACCTATTAGGGAAGTTCCTTCCCCGGAATTAATAAAAACAGTAAATCGCGAACCGTCTACTGCCCAAAATTTAATTAGTGGACAGGCAGATGCTAAACTCACGGTCCAAAACTCCTCGTTCAAATCCTCCCTGGGTTCACTCTTAAGCATCCGCAGGCATATAACGCAGAAAAACAAAGAGGGTGATACGGAAATAAAACCCTTAACGGAAGAAGAATTGTATTCTTCCTGGGGCCTGTTTATCGAAAAACTCAGGGCAAAAAGCAAACACTCGGCAGTTACTAATTTCAGGGCAGCTGAATTAAGAGTTGTCGATCAAAATACTATTGAGATCACTACCCAGGGAGAAATACACAAAGCCTTTATCGAGGAGGAAAGAACAGACCTGGTAACGCATTTGCAGGAATATTTCAACAACCGCCTGCTGGTATACCAGGTAATGGTAATAGAAAATAAAGAAAAAGAGGCCCCTGGTGAAATTATATTAAGCAGGAAACAACAATACCTGAAGATTATAGAAGAATACCCATTGGTAAAAGAACTCAGAGATCGACTGAAGCTCGAACTGGAATAATAAGTCGTAATGTACCGGTATGCAACTGCTATTTCTTTTCAGCTAACCGGTATCTCAATATTCCAATATCATTATATCCATAGCGTCTTTACGTTTTAAATACAATCACATGAATACAATTTTAGGCGCCGGCGGTGCAATCGCTCAAGAGTTGACCAGTGTTCTATTGTCCAATAATCAACCTGTGCGGTTGGTAAGCAGAAATCCAAAACCCGTTCCGGGAGCCACTACAATAGCAGCTGACCTCACTGATAGCAGTCAAACATCAGAAGCCGTAAAAGGGTCTGCTATTGTATTTCTATGCCCTGGGTTGAAATATGATATAAAAGTATGGACAAAAGCCTGGCCGGCAATCATGCAGAATACCATCAACGCCTGTAAGAAACACAATGCCAGACTGATCTTTTTTGATAATATTTATTGCCTGGGAAAAGTTAATGGGCCAATGAGAGAAGATACCCTTTTTAAGCCATCAGCCAAAAAAGGGTTGATCAGGTCTGCTATCGCAACTCAATTGCTTAGTGAAATTAAAGCCGGTAATATCACCGCCATGATAGCCAGGGCCGCGGATTTTTATGGGCCTGGTTGCAAAACCAGCCCGTTCAACATCTTAGTTACAGATAAACTGGCAAAAGGAAAAAAGGCTCAATGCATGATTAACGCTAACCTGAAACATTCATATACATATACGCCGGATTGTGGTAAGGCGCTTTGGTTATTATCACAACGGAAAGAGGCATTTAACCAGGTCTGGCATCTGCCTACGGCACATCCTGCATTGACCGGCAAAGAATTGATCGGAATGGCAGCCAAAGAATTTGGTATTGAACCAAAATATACCATTTTAAGTAAGGGATATATCCGTTTTGGAGGCTTATTCAATAAGCTGGTGAAAGAGCTGTACGAGATGTTGTATCAAAACGACAGCGAATATATATTTGATTCTTCCAAATTTGAAAATGCTTTTGGCATCCAGGCTACTTCCTACGAAGAAGGTGTAAGGCAAACCGTACTATCCTACAGGAAATGATATTCTGCATTGCAAAACCAGGGCAATATAAATATTCAAAGCCTGTATAATTAATGATCGCTAAGAATAGGTAAATATTTGCCTTTTTTGCATTAATTTCGACTTCCATT
>JBDTWP010000172.1:0-13297 GCA_040006615.1 Ferruginibacter sp. | reverse complement strand
GATGTAATGATCATTGATACCGAATCCAAAGCGGAAAAAGCGAAGAACGATGACCGGTACTTATTCTTAGACAAAGCGTATGGGAATAATTAGTGTAACGCAGTATTTTTTTACGCCCTGTTTTCGCTCCACAAACTAATACCAGATTTCGGTTCGTGGAGCGAAACCAGGGCTGGAATAAAAGGCATTACCCATTTGGAATTGGGTATTTAAAATACTGAAGCCAGAGGCTTAACATCTGCTGCTTTAAATGCATTAATATAACCGGCTTTGAATTTGGCGGCTTCCCTTATTTTATTTTGTACTACCAGGCTATTATGTATTCCAAGCAAGGACCAGCCATTGCCGGGGTTTGAGATAAGATCTTCCCTGTAGATTTTTTCTGCTTCTTTCGCTTTGTTTATTTTTAACAGAAAGGCTCCAAGATATTGCCTGGCGGGAATAAGCCATTCCTGGGGTTCCCTGTAAATAAGCTTATCTTCTTCTTCAACAGCCTGCTTAAGGACCGCTATTGCTTCACTGGTTTTTCCTTCCGCATACAACAGTTCTCCTTTTAATATCCCGGAAGCTATATTGCCGCATTGTACCGGCTTATTGAATGGCATCTCGCGAACAGCCAGCAGGCTGTCGGTTAAGTCGAGCTCAAGTTTGCCTAGGCACTGTTTTGCGGCTAAAAGGTTGTTGTTATGAACATGTGCCAGCCCTTTGGCAAAATTATCGAGCACCGATGCATATTTCCACCTGGCATCGGGGGAGGGAGATTGCAGTATTTGTTCCCATTTGCCCAATCTTACACAGGCGATAACGGGCATCATATATACATATTGGGAGTATGCATCTTTATCAATATCGGATCTCAGGTCAATCACCCTGTTCCTGGCCCGACGATATACCGGCATGCCTTTGTCAAACATGCCTGCATTCATGGCACAATATGACTGGACTGCATAGATGTGGATGACCGAATTTTTTCCTATGCCCAGATTGGGTGCCAAAGAGTCTACACGGTTGTTGACAGCATTGGCATCTTCATTTATATACACCCCTTTTGCAAAGAGGCCGTTGCGCTGGTACATGTGCGTTGCCATGTGTACCATGTGTCCTACTCCCGGCATAACATCTTTTAGCACATCAGCACCATGCAGGGCAAGTTCGGGGTGTCTGGAGGCCTCAGTGACATGTATATAATAATGAAGCGCGGCAGGGTGGACAGGATTTCTTTTGAGTATCGCCTCACATAGATTTACCAGTTCAGGGGTCCAGGGCTTCGGGTTGCCCTCGTTGCTCCAAAAGTTCCATTTGTGTTCAAGCATTACTGCGTCTATATACAGTGCTTTTATATCATCATCCCCGGAATATTGCTCTTTCAGCAAAGACATGGCAGCGGCATAATTCCTGTCTAATTGAACCCGGTCGGCATTGCTTGTGTCAGCGGAGTATCTTTGCTGCATCGCCTTTATCAGTGCCTTTTCTTTTTCAGCAGCAGTGGCCTGGTACCCGTTCATTGTTTTTATTACATCCGGTACTTCCTTTTTCATTTTATAAGAGTAGGAATTATAATATGGGCCCATCGCAAGAGCCTGCCCCCAATAGGTCATGGCACAACTTTTATCGAAACGGGCAGCCTCTTTAAAGGAGGCAAGGGCTTCCCTGAAATGGTAGCTATAATAAAAATTGAGTCCCTGGTTGAAGTAGAATTGAGCGCTATCGTTCCTGGTTGAAATCTTGTAGCTGTGATGACCCCAACCTGGCAAGACAGGTATAAATTTACCGTTGTCGTCGGCAGCAATGCCTGCCGGTGACGGCCCGCAGTTTATAATATCCTGTTTTTCAGAAAGCGCAGCGGTGCCCGGTTTCATATAAAAAGCTGTTCCAACTCCCATTACTATCAGTACAACAAATAACAGTATTAATTTAAAATAATAATATTTCATAAACCGGGAATTAAATATTGAAGATAAAAATATTTTCGTGAAGATGCAACCTGAAATGGGTGCATTCCAAATAAATGTGACCTCTATTTCGAAAAATATCTTTTTTTGATTTTCTGTTTCCCCCCGCAAAGAAACCACGACCAAAAGAGAAGTTCATACTACAATAATAAGATCATGAAAAATATATTCAGTTTTTTAACAGCGGCGGTAATTCTTGCCTCCTGCTATACGCCCAATCACCTGCACGAAACAGGTACATATACTATTAAAGAAAGGAACGGTGATCTAACCGAATTTTATGAGGTGAAAGGGAAATACAATGTAATCTCTGATACATTGAAAAAGGATGATAAGATTGTGATCAATGTAATAAAGGCACGGCCTTTTAAATGAACATAATTCATATCCCGTCTTCAAATTTCGTCCAGTAGGAAAGGATTGGTAATTCACTAATTTTTTCTATCCGCATGGTGTCCGTCGCAACAGACAGCTTTACGATTCATTATTCTTTTTTACACTATTGGCATAATAATATGCTGACTCGCTCCCTGCTATCCAACATAGATTTAGGGAAACATTAAGGTAGAGAAGAATAATGCTAATTTATAATTATGTAATTTGTCTGATAATTGCATCTAATGAAAAAATGGCGGATATGAGGAAATTCCTGTTAGTATTTGTGTTTGTGCAGGCATTTATAAGCTGTTACACGCAAACGAAAGTAAAAGCGCCCATACATTTTGAGAGTTATGCATTTAATCTACATGTCACAAAAGACGAAAATCTTATTATTTCAACAAGGGCTGGAGAAGTTGCCCTCGCTTTAAAATATGATCAGCCATGGCAAATGATCAATCCGATAAAAGAAAATGGCGCCGCCATATCGGGGGTAACAATTGACCAGGCAAACTTTTTTAACAGTGATACCGGCTTTGTTTCCGGATTTATAAATAATGGAGATAAATACAACATTATTTACCATACAATTAATGGAGGAAAAAGCTATAAAGCAATTGATTTTAACCAAAGTGGCTGGGTGGACGACGCAATTAATTTTGACAATGGTGAAGCCTGGCTAAGTGTTTCAGGTAGCGGTATTGCTTATTCCAATGACTTTGGGTACTCCTGGAAACAATTAAATATACCAGAGCGAAGACAACGTTTTGCAAGCATTTTCTTCAACCCTAAACATGAAGGTATTATAGGTTCCCTATGGAACATGATTGCTGTTACGAATGATAACTGTGACAGCTGGACTATTATCCCCACACCCCTTGATCAAAAAAAATACAATAAAACAAACAGGGAAAGCCGTCCGGAGATCAATCATGTTGCCATTTTCCAGGAATATATTTTATGTACACAGGAAGGGCTGGTATTTTTTAGTAAACGGGATTCAATAAACTGGAACTGGTTGCCTGACTATAGTGACTTTTACACTGATGAAGAAAACAGCGCATTATTTTTTAAAACAAACAGAAACAGTTTAATAAAAGCAAATAATAAGTTTGAGCCAGCGTTTACTGCTGAAAATAGTTATGGATCAATAATTGCAAAATGTAAAAACGGGAAACTTTTCATAAAAAAGGAGCATTATATCGTAGTGTTTCAACCAGGTAGCACGCTTGTCTCCTCTCCCATTTTTGCTACCAATTTATCTGAAATCAAACCAACTCCATTCGCGTATGGCAAGGATGGTATTTATGGCGCTATCTCTAATAGAGTTTTTTTACAGGGTCAATATAACCAGGCCTGGAAACCCGTTTTCACGTTGCCGTTTGAGGTTAAAGATGGACAACTCGCATTAATTAACAACAATACGATCGTGAATGCTGAGAACGATTCGCTTTACTATTTTGATATTTCGAATAAAAAAACAATCATAAAAAGCAGGAATTCTGTAATCCAGCAGTTTTGCAATTCAGGGATAAAACAATTAAAATTCAGTACGGGTTCTTCAGGCTGCTTTCACAGTTATGAAGATGAAATAGTGTATGATAACACAGATAATGGTTTCGTTCTTAATGATCACGTATCGACTGGCACCAAGCACAATCCGGGTTTGAATTCAGATAATGATTTTATCGATGCAACCCTCGTTGAAAATTTTGTGAAACAGATACCAGCTTCAGCAAACAAAAAAGCAACCATTCAGGATTTGGGTTTCACGGCAAATGATTACAACCGATGCAAAAAGGATATTACTGAATTTCAATCCGCATTAAATACAAAAAAGGACAAAAATAAATCATTTACATTTTATAAGAATAACCTTGATTTCGAACGACTAAGGTCTTTAGTGGACAGTGTTAAGTTAATCAGGGCGGATGAGTTAAACCCCCTATTATTTAATCTTTCAGAATTAATGAGCACTACTATTAACTGGATAAAAATAAAATTTATAAACAAGGAAGACCAGGTACTGGAAATCACGAGCATGTTCTACGAACCCAATGCATTTTATTTTCCCTGGCGCCTATCAATTGATGGATACAATTCTATTAATACGAGTATCGAAATCAACGACTTTGTTCAGAAAGCCTGTCCGGGTTTGTTGAAGAATACAAATAAAATGGAAGTGCTGCATACAATTGTAAAAGGGCTTTATTAAGGTATAACCAACCCGCGCCGAACTCCGGTCCGGTGCCAATTGTTAACATGTTTACACTGCTTGCGCTATAGTATGTTAAGGGAACCTAGTATCAGGAGGCTTTTTCCCGCAGCAACAGTCAGCGTAGCACCGCTTTGGATGTGCTGAGCAATATCAAGGATACACTGCCCATTGATAGTAATGCTATAGCCTGACGGTAGGTTTGCAGGTGGAAGTTTGCCTCCACTCCAGTTAGCCGGATTGCTCCAGTTGCCAGTGCCTGTAAAAGAAAATGCTTTCACCGCTGCCGCACCTAAGGTAAGTTTGCACAACTCGTATGCACCGGTAATAAGATAGCATTGACCTGAAAAAAATAGTTCTGCATTATATTCCGTAAAAAAATAATCCCCGCCATAACTGGCAACAGGATTCAAAGTATTTTGAACTTTCACCGGGCCCGTACCTGCTGCGGTACCATCACTTTCCCAAACCGAATTATCATAACTGTTGATAATATACATTTTGCCATCCCATATTGCTGCAAATTTCGAATCAGGGAGAATAACCTTTACTAATTCTGTACCGGCTTCTGTGCCATCGGACTTCCACAGTTCCTGTGTGATAATGCAGATAATGTACAGGTAGCCGTTGTACACGGTGATCTGGTAGGGCACGCTACTATTTGTCCCGGGCAACATATCCTTTACCAGCTGTGTCCCCGCAGCCGTACCATCCGTTACAAACAACTCATCGCCATGTGCATCATCGCTGGCTTCGAAATAAATTTTACTATTGTACACCGTTAAGTTCTCCGGAGAGCCACTGCCCAATATCCCCACTCCGTCAGCCTTTAAATTCTTAACCATATGGGTTCCGGGCTCAGTGCCATCACTCACCCATAATTCACTGCCATTTAGATAATCGAATGCGCTAAAATAAAGTTTGTTATTCAATACAGCGTAGTTGCCGCCTGCAGTGCCGGGTGTAATATCCGGTTTTACCAACAAAGTTCCTGCCAGGGTGCCATCGCTTTTCCATAAGCCATACCCGGCGCCTGTGCCATTATCGCTTCTGAAATATATATTATTGTTTAGTATCGCAAAGGTTGTCATACCATTAAAAAGGTCGATATAATTGTTTTTGATGACCACAGTTCCTGCCACAGTTCCATCAGACACATAGAGCCTTCTTTCCCCGTCAACACTGCCCGCCATAAAAAACAGTTTGTTATTTGCCACAGTAAAGGACTGCGGAAAAGAACCGGTAATGCCCGGGTAAAGATCTTTGAAAATTACCGTGCCTGCTGCTGTTCCATCACTTACCCATAGTTCCAGGCCATTTATTTCATCGTTGTATGAAAAATATACTTTGCCTTTATAGGAAACCAGGTTTGCAATACTGTTCAAAGCGCCTGTAGCAGGGCCAAGCATATGCGTAGTGGCTGAATCTCCTTCTGTGATCCAAAGCTTATTGTAATTAATATTATCACCGGCAATGAAAAATAATTTATTGTTGGCTGTTGTAAGGTTATGCGGATAAGCGCTGCCATTCGGTGCTGTATTGATCTCCTTTACTTTTTCAATAAGCTGGGCATATGGTGCCGGGAAAAAATTTATAAGTAAAATCCCGGAAATAAATAAGTGCCTGCTCATAAGGTGTATTTTATGATATAAAGCTATTTTATGATATTCAATAAAAAAACATTTTGGCGTTCAAATTAGCAGAAGGTATTATTTCACGATTAACTGGTACTTTATTGGCATGTTTTGCACTTTCCCGAGGGGCGGTTTTTTCAATTGGCCTAAAGAAGTTGAAGAAACAATCGATACCGGGAAAACCTTTAATAACCATTCCACGCAGGCCCATGCTGTGTTAAAGTATGAACTGATCGGGGGCCCATTAAACTAATAATTGCAAATCAAACTGCATTCTCTACTTTTACCCTCGCAAAATAATTTTCAATATATGAAATCCACCATCCTGGTTATCGGAAGTTCCAATACCGATATGGTAATAAAAGCGCCGCACCTTCCTGTGCCGGGTGAAACTATCCTGGGAGGAACATTTTTAATGAACCCAGGCGGCAAGGGAGCTAACCAGGCGGTCGCTGCAGCAAGGCTTGGCGGGGCTGTAACTTTTATCTGTAAAACCGGTAATGATATTTTTGGAAATCAATCAATACAGTTATTTAAAGATGAAGGTATTGACACGGCTTTTATTTTTAAAGATCCGCAACAACCATCCGGTGTTGCATTAATTACGGTGGATAATAATGGAGAGAATTGTATCGCAGTGGCATCCGGTGCCAATGCAAATCTGACACCCCGGGATCTTATAACCGTTTCTCATTGTATAGAGAAAGCAGCCATCATATTAATGCAATTGGAAATTCCAGTTGAAACGGTTGCGTATGCGGCGGCTGTTGCTGCAGATCATAACAAAATATTTATATTAAACCCGGCACCAGTATGCGCATTGAATGATGAATTGCTGAAGCATGTTTCCATCATTACCCCCAACGAAACTGAGGCTTCCATGCTTACCGGCATAAAGGTTACTGATGAGGCTACCGCGGAACAGGCAGCAGGATTATTACATGCCAGGGGTATTGCAACGGTTATCATAACATTAGGTTCCAAAGGTGCATTGGTATCGCATGAAGGTAAATGTTCACTTGTACCTACGCCGGTTGTACAGGCGGTAGATACTACTGCTGCCGGTGATACATTCAACGGCGCGCTGGCAGCGGCATTATCAGAAAATATAGCTATGGTGGCTGCCGTGGAGTTTGCCTGCAAGGCTGCGGCTTTTTCTGTTACACGTTTGGGTGCACAGGCATCGGCTCCGTACAGGCATGAATTGTGAATGGTGAATGAGCAATGGGCAATGGGCAATGGGCAATGGGCAAGGGGCAAGGGGCAAGGGGCAATGGGCAAGGGGCAATGGGCAATAATGAATTTTGTACCATTTATTCCCTATTCACCTTTCAACCCAATGTATAAACGATTAACCTAAAACTATAGCATGAAAAAATTCCTGACCATTTTTTTTCTTTTTGTATCCTGTATTTTATCCGCACAAAAGAAAGAACCGGTGTCCATTATTTTCGATACAGATATTGCGCCCGATTACGATGATGTGGGTGCTATGGCATTGCTTCATGCGTTTGCAGATATGGGTGAAGCAAAAATCCTGGCCACTATTTCCTGCAATGCATTTGAAACAACTGCTCCAACACTCAGTGTGCTGAATACCTATTTTAACAGGCCGGCCCTTCCTATCGGCATAACCAAAAATGCATTGCCCAATAAGGATTGTTCGCAGCAATGGGCGCAGGCGATCGTTGCAAAATACCCGCATAAGTTACATTCAAATGATGAAGCTGTGGATGCGGTAAAATTGTACAGGAAAATACTGTCGTTGCAAGGGGACAAAAGCGTAACGGTTGTCAGCGTTGGCTTCTTCACCAACCTGGCGGGACTGCTTAATTCAGGTGCTGATGAATATTCTTCGCTCAGTGGTAAGGAACTTGTAACTAAAAAAGTAAAACACCTGGTTTCTATGGCGGCCCGGATCGGTAAGGACGGAATGAGTGGCTATGAATTCAATGTGATGGTCGATGCCGCGGCTTCACAAAAAGTATTTACAGACTGGCCCACGCCTGTTATCATCAGCGGTTTTGAAATTGGCGAAAAAATATTAACCGGTATCCGACTTATTCACAACGGATCAATACAGAACAGCCCGGTTAAGGATGCATTTCAAATTGCGCTGGCCAAAGACAGTAACACAGTCGGCCGCAACAGTTGGGATGAAACGGCTGTACTGGTAGCAGTACGAGGGTTGGCCCCCTTCTTCAGTTTCCGTAAATTAAATTTTGAAATAAAAGAGGATGGTAAAAATGTGCTGATCCCCGGCGAAAAATTCACCTACCTAACATTCAAACAAACACCGGAGGAAATAGGAAAACAGATTGAAGACCTGATGATGCATCAACCAGGGAAGAAGTGAATGGGCAATTGGCAATAGGCAATGAGCAGTGAGCAATGGGCAATGGGCAATGAGCAATGTGCATTGGGCAATGAGCAATAAGCAATGGGCAATGGGCAACCGGCAAACAGAAAACAGAAAACAGTAAACAGTAAACAGTAAACAGTAAACCGAAAACCGAAAACCGTCTATAAACACAACTATATGAAAAAATTATTGGTGTTCTCCCTTTTTCTTTTTGCTGCGGTAACGATTCAGGCGCAAAAGACCATCACTATTTCTAAAGGGGTTTTGAAAGATAAAATTAAGGGTGGCTGGGCAGGACAAACCATTGGCGTTACGTTTGGCGGACCTTATGAATTCCGTTTCCAGGGAACATTTATCGGCGATTACCAGCCATTGGTTTGGAATGATAGCCTGGTGAAATTTAATATGCTGCACAATGCCGGCCTTTATGATGATCTATACATGGACCTCACTTTTGTGGATGTGTTTGAAAAGCATGGATTGGAAGCACCTGTTGATTCTTTTGCAAATGCGTTTGCACATGCAGGTTATATGCTGTGGCATGCGAACCAGGCAGGTCGCTATAATATTTTGAATGGCATTAAAGCGCCGGAGAGCGGGGCCTGGCAAAATAACCCGCATGCCGATTGCATAGATTACCAGATTGAAAGTGATTTTGCAGGATTGATGAGCCCGGGAATGCCCAATACCGCTTCAGCGATCAGCGACAAGATCGGTCATATCATGAACTATGGTGACGGATGGTATGGCGGCGTATATGTTGGTGCGATGTACGCCCTTGCTTTTACTTCAAACGATATAAATTATGTGGTGAGCAAAGCATTAGAAACGGTGCCAGCGAAAAGTGAATTTTACCAGTGCATTCACGATGTAATTGAATGGCACAAGAAATACCCGGCAGACTGGAAGCAAACCTGGCTGGGTGTTCAGGAAAAATGGGCAAATGATATTGGCTGCCCTGACGGCGTATTCCACCCCTTTAATATTGACGCAAAAGTGAACGCTGCCTATGTGGTGATCGGGTTATTGTACGGAGGGGGTGAATTTACAAAATCACTGGAAATAACTACACGTTGCGGGCAGGATGCGGACTGCAACCCGTCAACCGCCGGAGGCATATTGGGCGCTGTGCTGGGATATGATAAAATACCAGGATACTGGAAAAGAAGTTTACAACAAGCAGCCGATATTGATTTTAAATACACGACGATGAGCTTAAATGATGTATATGAAACCAGCTACAAACATGCACTACAAAACCTGGAGCGAAACGGTGGTAAGGTAAATGGGGAGAATGTTATCATCAAACTGCAACAACCAGTTGCTGTAAAGTTTGAGAAAAGTTTTGACGGCCAATACCCGGTCGCCATGACCCCGATTAAATGGAACGAAAACAGGGACGAAATGAGTTTTGATTTTGATGGAACTGGATTTGTTTTAAAAGGCGATGCTTCCCGGTGGGACAGTGAATCTAACCATGTTTTTAATACCGAACTATGGCTTGACGGTAAAATGGTTGAGACAATTAAACTGCCTGTAAATTTTACCACCCGCCGTTATGACCTTGTATGGAAATACGGGTTGGCCAAAGGAAAACATGCCGTAAAAATAAAAATACTGAACCCGTCAAAAGACGATAAAATAAGGGCTTCCGAAGTAATTGTTTATTCCGATAAGCCTGTTGATGGAATGCAGGTTAACATAAATGCGGCCAATAAATAGAACTACCCACCTTAAAACCAACCGACATGTTCATCATAGAAAATTATTCAACTGCAATTGTATTCTGCATCATCACCATGTTATGCTGGGGTTCATGGGCCAACACACAAAAGCTTGCTGCCGGCACCTGGCGATTTGAATTATTTTACTGGGATTATGTATTCGGCATTTTGTTGGTCTCCCTGGCTTTTGCCTTTACTTTCGGCAGCACGGGTACCGGGGGAAGGAGTTTTACGGACGATATTGCACAGGCTGACCGCGGCAATATTTTTTCCGCCATTATTGGAGGCATCATCTTTAATGCAGCCAATATTTTATTGGTTGCGGCAATTGCCATAGCCGGCATGGCTGTTGCATTTCCGGTGGGTATCGGCCTGGCTTTAGTAATTGGTGTAATTGTAAATTATATTGATAATCCGGTGGGCAATAAACTGTTATTATTTGGCGGCGTTGCCTTAATCGTAGTGGCCATTTTACTCAATGCAAATGCTTACAGGAAAATGCAATCGGGCAATAAGAATCCTTCTTCAAAGGGCCTCCTGCTATCTATTGTTGCCGGTGTACTGATGGGCTTTTTTTATAAGTATGTCGCCGCCGCCATGTTCCCTGATTTTATTGTGCCGGAAGCCGGCAAACTGAGTCCTTATACGGCTGTCGTATTTTTTGCCGTTGGTATTTTGCTCAGTAATTTTTTATTCAACAGCGTATTGATGCGCAGGCCATTTACGGGTACGGCTGTCAGTTACGCGGATTATTTTAAAGGAGGGTTAAAGAATCACATTACAGGAATCCTTGGAGGCGCTATCTGGTGTGTAGGCATGTCGTTCAGCATCATTGCATCGGGTAAGGCCGGGCCCGCGATCTCCTATGGTTTGGGCCAGGGCGCAACCGTGGTGGCAGCTATCTGGGGCATTTTTATCTGGAAAGAATTTCGCAATGCACCCAGGGGCACCTCCGCTGTTTTAAATATGATGCTGTTGCTTTATATAGCAGGGTTGAGTTTGATTATTGCAGCGCGGTGATAAGAAAGACCCCTTGTCCTCCAGAGGGGACATAGTTTTTTATATTGTTTGATGTCCGTCGCAGTCCACCCACCAGTCAGACCTTGTTGGATGAAGCAGTTTCACCATCCAGAACTTCAATCGTTTTGATATAAAACTCATATGCTTCTTCAGGGGAAGTGCCAATACAAACTATTCCCATTTTACCAAATTGGGATAAGGCGCCGATCATATGAAACATTACTCCTTTTTGTGTGGCTCCGTCAAAATGCAATCCGTGATACATAGCAATATCAATAAGATCCTGCGGTGCAAGGCCCTTGTAGGCATCGCTTTGTAAATTATCCGATGCAAAATAATAACGAGGTTGTTTATTAGGCGTTTCAAACAACCCGGTTGCATCATCATAATGACCGTTGGTTAAAAACTGCAACATTAAGAAGGGATGCGTGGTTCCTCCTTTGCGGATGTTAATTTCAATGGCATAATGTTTCCATACATCATTTTCCTTTACAGAAATAAAATCAGCACTGAAACGGCCTAATACCCCGTTCTTTTTTAATTCTTCCGCAATGGCTTTTCCCATTGTTCCTATTTCGGCCCGGTAAGCTATATCTGCAGGAAAATGTGCCCCAAGGAAAACCTGCCCGCTCTCCCCACCCAACACCTGGTCATGTGTTGAAATTACATCCACCTCACCTAGTGGATTTACCCTGCACTGAACCGATGGTGAAACCTTTACTTCTCCGTCTACAAATGCTTCCACTACTCCTTCCATCAGCCTGAATTTTTCCAAAAAAGATTCAATACTCAAATCTTTAGCTACCGGAATTATTTCTTTATAGAGGTTATTATGGATCCAGTCAAATAATTCTTTCTTATTTAGATGTTCCGGGTATTTTAGTATTGCATTACCATCGCCGGAAAACCCTTCGTTCAATTTTATTACCGCTCTCTTTAAATCCGGGTACATGTCTTTTAATGCGGCTACTGCATGCACAATGTCATCATAGGATTTTAAATCTTCAGCACCCGGAGGCATTGGCACACCTGCATTTAAAAAGATCCTTCTGCTGCCACTTTTAGTACCGCAATAAATTAAAGAAGGATCACAACCATAAATTGGTATGCCTAATTCTACCGCGAGAGTTCTTTCGTAAGGTGTGGTATTAAAACAGGCAATATGTGCCACATGGCCCGGCCGAATACTTTGTTTTATGCGTTTTATTAAACGGCTCCTCCTCAAAATTTTTTCCGTAAGCGAAATAGAAGACGCATCATAACAGCTGAGCAAGGTTAATCTCTCTCTTGCATGATAACCGGTAATACCCGGCAACGAATGCAAATAATAATCGATAATCACAGGATCGATTGGCATACTGCTCACATAGGTCACATGCGCGCGAGGCATACGCAGCAACATAAGCAGGCACAACAATCTTTCTTCGTAATGCAATGCCCCGTTTAGATTTGAGAGAACATCCTGATCAAGTGTAAGGCTGGGAATCACCACAATTGTTTTGGGTGCAAGGTTATCAGGAAAAAATAATTCAAACTGGTTGGAAAACCCCTCTTGAATTTTTGCAAATTGCTGCAATTCCTCTGATGAACCCGGTACCGGCTCGGACTTACTATTAATATTGAATAAAAATTGCTCAGGTGGCGATTCCTGCATGCTGATTTCCATATGTGCTACATAAATATTACCACAATATGACCAAAAAAATAATAAAAAAGACTGAGATTCGTCATAAAAAAAATGGAGTTATATCATCTTTTTATTCGCCAACTGGCACCGGACTCCGGTCCGGTGCCAGTTGTTACTAATGGCTGCTAACTTAAAAGCCATTAAAACTGCGATTTATAGCAATTTGCTTCTGCGCCCCGGGGGGATTGCATACTCACTTCTTCTGCACTACTCTTTAAAAATGCAATAGTAGTAATAACCTGGCAAGGAAGGCCCTGCCACAATACCCACGCCTCATTCCTGCGCCTGGGCAGAGAGTTCAATGCCGCCGGCGGAGGAAGGAAGA
>JBDTWP010000171.1:0-13363 GCA_040006615.1 Ferruginibacter sp. | reverse complement strand
TAATTTTGCCTCTCCCTTAGCATAAATATCATAGTCTATGGTGAGGGTGGTCAATCGTCAATGGTCAATGGTCAGTACGGGGAAAAGGGTTGCCAACCTTTGAAAGGTTGGCAACCCTATGGCGAAGGATAACATTCACAATCTGCATCACATGCCGGGACATTTGCGCTTAGGGGATAACCCAGTAAAACTTCTTCTTTTAATGCAACACGCACTTCATCGACTATGACTTCAAATATAAAATCCTCATTGGTTAAACCTGTTGCGGCTGGTAAGTACAGGACCTTTTTATCCCCGGCTTTCATACCTTCAAGCTGATCCTGCAGC
This sequence comes from Ferruginibacter sp., assembly GCA_040006615.1. Classification (GTDB taxonomy): domain Bacteria; phylum Bacteroidota; class Bacteroidia; order Chitinophagales; family Chitinophagaceae; genus Ferruginibacter. Next base: position 13,036 of record JBDTWP010000171.1, on the reverse strand, counting down.
AATGGCAAGATGGTCGCTGAACCATGCAGGTAACTTACCGGTTGATTGTTCATTGTATTTTCGAGCACTTCTTCCTTACTGTTTTTCATGATATAACGGATGGATACAACACTGTCTTTTTCAATATGCATCATGGCCTTATCCTTTTCCGTTTACAATCGTTTTATTAACTTCAATGCTTCCGTAAACAGTTTTGAGTTCCGTTTTACCGGCTTTAAGGCTTACCGTTCCAAAACCTGTGGCGGTAGAAAGAAAACTGGTAAAATCCCCCAGTTTTGAATTGACATATAATGTTTTATCAACCGCGTCATAACGCACACCTGTAAGCGCCTGCAAATAACCATAGCTCGACAAGGCGCGTGCGTACCAATGCCCGCATTCGTATTCATTGAATGGATTCCTGATGCGCCCGTCATAGCGGTTTCTTGAAGCACGGAGAATATCAAGCCCTTCCTTTACATGGCCCATCAATATTAAATGTGAAGCAACCTGGTGCTCAATGCCAGTCCATACTTCATCGCTGTACACAAAGGGTAAGGAAAGCTTTCCTCCTTTGGGCCATGAGCACAATAACAAGCCGCCTTCGTCACCCAATGCATATGCCGGACGCTGTGGATTGGCATGCTCACTTAAATTTCCTTTCAGGTTATATTTATAAACAGCCAGCAGGTGGCTTTTAATTTTTGAAATGTCAATCGTATCATCAAGGCCACACATCCTCCCGATCCATGCACCCAGCACGCCATCGGATAAACAGCCTTTCCCATATTGATATTTTGGCCCCTCTTTTTCAAGTAGTTCTTTTGCCTCTTTGGAATATTCGCCACCAAAGGATTGAACGGTAGCAGGGTTCTGCGCTGTTAACCCATCTACTTTTATCTTTTGGATAAAATATTCACCATCGTACAATTCCGTTTCCATCATTTTTTTTCCGCTTGCCGACAATTGCCGGTATGCTGATACATCCCTGGCTAAGAATTTCCCCATGGCGGTCATTGCATTCAATGCGCCAAGGTAGAAACTGCTGTGCATACCATCCGGCCCCCAGAATTCAATATCGTATGTATTATGATGTGGTTCTTCAATTACACCTTTGCGCCTTGGATCCCAGGTGGCTATACAATAATCCATACTTGTTTTTACCATCGGGTACATTTTTTTCAACCATTCATTGTCACCGCTGATGCGCCAATCTCGGTACACTTTCATTATTCCGCCTAATTGCCCGTCCGCGGCGGAATGAAAATCGTGACTGGCAGGCTGTATAGGTAGGGTTGCACGAAAATTCTGGTGTCCTTCCTTACTTTGGCTTTCACAAAACTCCGTATGGCGTAAACTTCTTTCCAATGCAGGAAATAAATGAGGGATGGCCTGCGCATAATTCCATACATGCGTACAGGAGCCGTGGCAGCAACCAAAGTTATCACCGCAACCTTCGAAACTCCAAAGACGGCCATCATACTGGCGCAAGACCGTGGGTGATTTTAATATGGTAAGATTGGCGGCCACCACTTCTATTACTTCTGGTGGCAAACTGCTGGAATAAAAAGCGTTTGTAAACAATATTGAATTTTTCTTCAGCACATCATACTGCAGTTTCCAGTAATCAGCAACTTCTTCTACACTTTTAAAACGGCTGCTATACCAGGGTTTATAAAATTTTCCATCAAAATCCTTATCATATTTATCAAGCCCAATATCTGCCGGTGAATTGCAGCAACCGGATCCGGGATCACAGTTTTCTTTTCTTTCGCCCATTTTGCCCTGGGTTATTTCAGAATCCGGGGAGTACCACGTCATCATAACGCGTATCGTCTTTTCCCTTCCCTGTGAAATTGTAAATGGTACATACAAAGACGCGCCCGGGGCATCCTTCTCTACAGGCGCAACTGCTTTTGGTTCACCGTTTTTTACCGTATTCCATGCCATCGTAACGGGGTCCCACCAGCCGCCACGGAACCAGCAATGATCTACAATTGTTGCATCTTCATCCGTAAAAATGGCGAAGTCCGTTTTAAATGGCTTTTCACTTGTTCCTGCGTCCGATAAAATAAACCCATTTTGTATTGGCCTGATTGAATTTGCTCCTTTTTCTATCTTCAGGAAATTTTTTGAGTTAAATGAAAAAACCGCTTCAACGGTTGTTTTACCAATGTTGGTGAATTTGTACTCCATCGCACCAACAGGCATACCAGAATTATCATCATCAGTTGGAATGAAAGGGCTCCAGCCTGCTACCTGGACCTTAAAAGGCAAATCGGAATCGCTAATATCAAGATAACCAAAAGGAAACCTGGCATTAAAGGAAGCATTGCGAAAATGTGGTAATCCGGTAGTAGCACCACCTAAACCGTTCCCGGCATCCCGCTGTCCAAATTTTTTCCAGTCAGGCACCGGACCTTCCAGTAATTTAGCGCCATTCTTTATTCCTTTAACTGAAATGGCGGCAAACAAACCAGGCTCGTTAAAAATTTCAGGCCTGTGGCGAACCGATATATGTGAGATGGCACCAGTACCTTCCATACAAAACATTCCTGCACCAAGGCCCCCAACAGGAAAGGCAATACGGTTGAGGTATTCACCTTTATATGCGGTATTATAAGGCCTTCCTTTGTTAGGGGACGCCAGTTTTTCCTGTTCTATACTATCTTCCAACTCATGCGGGGAATTTGCAAAACCAACAACAGGAAGTATTGCTGCACTGATACCGCCCACGCCCAGGTTTTTAATAAATGATCGCCGACCGGATTTTTCTTTCATATAAAAGTAGTTAGGTTGTTTTTGAGGAATACTGTCTGGCAGTTTATTGCTAACGTATAATTATCCTATCCGTATTTTCCGCGTAAAACCTGGCATCCTGTAAAGCTGTAATTTTTTTGCCGTGTACCCGCAGGTTTTCTATTACAATATTACTTATGTTTTTATCTGCATTGAACCCATAGAAAATAGAATAGGGAAAAAGGCCATCCACAATTTTAATATTACGGAATACCACATTTTTGATGGTGCCGCGGTATACGGCATGGGCATCTTTTTCATTTGCGGGGATGCTTAATACTCCATCCCAGGCACCGTTCAAATTTAAACGGACCTTTTCCTTTTCATCTGTTGTGCCGTCTACTGAATACCTTGACCGGAATATGGCAAGATCAAATAATTTTTGCCTCGCATCCTCCACCCTTATATCATCATACAGAATATTGTGAACATTGGAAGTCCCGGCATTATGAATACTGAAAACAGCCCCGGCTTCCACATGTATAATATCGCTGTTGCGGAATGTTATGTTTTTTATTTCTGCCGAATTTAATTCAAAGCCTATCTCTAATCCATTGCCCCAGAGCGCATTCCAGAAAACACATTTCTCTACCAGCACGCTGTCTACATTTGCACCTGGCGGGTCACTCACGTAGGATTTAACTGCAATACAATCGTCTTTGGTTCTTATAAAGGAATTACGCACCACCACGTTTTTGCTGTGCACAATATCAATACCATCATCACTGGCCTGGTCGCTTACGATTTTGATATTGCTGATATTTACTTTGTTGCAATTAAAAGGAACTATCTGCCATGAGGTGGAATTGTGTAAAATGATGCCTTCAATTCTCACATCTTCACAATCTTTAAATTCAAGAAAACGATGGTATTCGCCCATTGTTTTATTGGCAGCAATAACACCGGGATTCTTTGTTTTGACAATTGATTCGCTGAACATGTGATTATAGGTTCCATCCAGCACGCCCCTTCCCGCAATTCTTATGTGTTTTGCATTATTGGCTTCAACTACCCCAATTACAACCGCGCCTCCTTCTATGTAAACAGTTTGATTGGTTTTTACCTGAATAATTCCTGGATAATGAATTTTCCCTGCTTCAAAATAAATCACCTCAGGGTCATTTTTGCCGGGTTTGTTTACTTCGGGCGGATTTGCAAAAATAAAGAGCGGCATTTTCAAACTTCCGTTCAATTCAATGCTTAACTGTGATGGTTTTGTTACGCGAAAACTAATTGTACTGTCTTTAAACCTTGGTTTAATACGGGATGACAGCGGCCTTATATCGACCCACTTTATATCCCGATTTGCTTTGATCGTGATTTCCACGGGCTGATCCATATCAAAGCTGCACCAGGCTGCAGGTACAGGCGAGGCATACACAAATACATCCTGGCCATTCACTTTTACCTGGTATTCGGCAGATGGAGCCAATCCACCCGGAGACGGATAAATAGTTGGCTGCGCCAGGATCATTGCAGGGCTGAAAAACCAGGAAAAAACAACCATGGTAATTCGGTTGAAAGGCATTTTAATTAAAAAAATCTTCATTGTTCTTATTGTTAGTTAAATAATTCAGAACCACCATTCCCACCTGCCGGCCGGGTGTTAAAAAATGCATGCCAGGAATTAATATGTAATAGTTTCTTCAACTTCATGATAAATACCATTGCATGAATAAATCTGCATTAAACAGCTTGTATGATCTTTACCACTTTGTTATTTTTGCAATGAAAGGTATTAATTCATTGGCCATCTGCTGATGCTCCTTTACATTGGGGTGCCAATCACTTCCATTAGGTTCAAATGGACTGAATTTAAAATAATAGATGCGTTTATCTATACCTTTAAAATTACCGGCTACAGCTTCAACATGCGATTGAAATTTCACCCATTGATCACCCGGCCCGGAAGGCCCGGCAACACAAACGATTTTTGCTTTGGGATACAGTAGCCTTATTTTTTGTACAAATTTTATGTAAGTATTTACAAATTGAGCACTGTCTAAATTTACCGACAAATCATTAGCGCCCAGATCAATTATTACTACCTGCACCTGGTTGGTAGCGTAGTCCCATGGGGTGGTACTACCCGTAATAGTCTCATCATAGTGGTTAGGCTGGGTAAAAGTTTTGTCACCCCCATAGCCCTGGTACATGCCAATGCCAGACCTGCAAATGCCTATATACCCGGCATTGAAAGACCTTGCGGTAATAGCGCCAAAGCTTGCATAATTATTTTCTGTTTCGTAACTAAAATGATCCTCCCTGCTTTTGCCTTCATTGCCATAGCCACAGGTGTAAGAATCTCCGATAAATTCCATTAACCTTTTATATCTTTTTACCGGTTCCAATTTTTTCCCTTCATCAATATTAAAGCCCGAAAATGTTGTGTTGCCACCATGCCATTCAGTACGCCTGCTGATTTCCAGTAGATGCTTTTGATCAGGCAGGCTCTGAGCCAGGGAGTATACTCCATCTTTTTTATCGGCTTTAAAAATGAATATGCTGTCATCCAGCTTAACTGTGAACCAGTTTCTAAGACTATCCTCCTGCATCAAAACCGAAACGGAGGTTCCTGTAAAGGATGTTCGTATTGTACATCCCGAATACATAAATGCCGGTTTATCTTTCGCAGAAAAATCAAAGCGCCCGATGTACTGGATATTTGGATCAGAGGCAGGTACAAAATATACCTGCCTGGGTTGTGCCATGGCAAGGAGGCCATACGAGGTCAGTATAAACAGCAGGAACGATTTTTTCATATTTGTTAGATTTTATTTCGACAGGACTGGCTAAAGGGCATGTGACAAATATAACAAATCAGCATTTCCAAACAGCTTAGTCTGGTTAAATATACTACAATCGCTTAGCACTTTCAACATCATTCCAAAGCTAAAGCCAACATGAAACAGGATTGCTGTTCTTAAAGCAAAAAGGTTCCCAATCGAGAACCTTTTTATAATCCTGTTTATTCGATATCCGGGTTTAATTTCAATCCCTGAATATTTAATAGCCTGCGTTTTGTTTTACGTTAGGATTTACATCTAATTCGCTGTTGGGAATTGGCAGCAGCAAATGTTTAGGTGCTTCAAAGACTACTGATACATTTGAACTAAAGTAGCTGTTATTCAGGGTAATAACGCCCTGCATATGCCATCTTCTCAGATCAAGCCAGCGCTGTCCTTCACCTGCCAATTCCATCAGCCTTTCATCCATGATCCAATTCATAATGGTTGTCTTATTCGTTTCTGTTGTGGAAAAATCAGCAGGAATAGTACCACTGGCAACCATATTTCTTGCACGCGTACGAACTTCATTTATCAACCCAATAGCTTCTGTAGTAGAACCGCCGGATTGCAAAACTGCCTCTGCCTTCAACAATTTAACATCAGCCAGTCTAAGTATACGGTAATTATCTTTTGACCCCGGATCACCGCCGGTGCTATTATCCATTTTTACATATTTGTTGATGGTTCTGTCGGCATTCAATGTTAAGGCTTTTCTGGGATCTGTCGCATTAAACGCATTTAATAATTTAGTTGTTCCAAAATAGGGTGAAGCGCCAAAAAGCGACCAGTGATTACTGTAAAAACCCCAAAAAATTGATATGGAACCTACCGCATTGTCGAAGTCATTATTTAACCATACATTATCCGTTCCAAAAGGTTTGGAAGCCTGAAATTCAAATAAGGATTCATTGTTGTTTTCAGCAGCATCAGAAAAATTGTCACCGAAATTCGGGACCAGGCTTAACCCGCTAATCTTATTAAAAGCCTCAATAGCTGCTGTATAATCCGGGGCACTTTTTGTAGCAGAAGCCTTAAATACAAGTGCCTTGCCTAATAAGCCATTGGCGGCATTAGCAGTTACCCTGCCTCTGTTTGGAGCATCCCAGGATGCAGGTAGTAAAGCCGCGGCATCAGAAAGGTCCTTTATTGCCTGGTCCAATAATTCCGTACCTGCAGTACCCGGAGGGGTAAAATCAGCGGAAGTTGCAGGCCTTGCTGTACGCAAAGGCGCGGTACCATAATAATTCCATAAGTAATAATATGCAAAACCTCTTAAGAATAAGGCTTCACCTTTATGGGAATTTTTAAGATTAGGCGTTGTATAGATCCCATTAGCTACTCCATCAACTTTCTCAATTACAACATTGGCCCTGCTTATCAATTGATAAAATGAAGTGTACATGTAACTTACTCTTCCGCTACTCGGTTGCAATGATGCAAACACTTCAGACTCATCATTTGAAGAATTGGTGGTGATATCATCTCCCGGCAAAAGAAATAAACCAATATGGGAGCTACCGCCATTATACCAATAAAAATCACTCATTTTAGCATATACTCCCAAAACTGCCTTATTAAAATCGGCTTCCGTTCCAAAGTAGGACGCTTCAGTTGGACCATGGGGAAGTAAATCCAGTTTTGTTTTATCGCATCCCGAGTACAAAACGGTACTTGCAAATAGCGTAAACGTTAAAAATTTAAAGATATTTTTTTTCATACATACTTTTTTTTGTTAAGCTATTTTTGTTTAAAATGCGGCACTAATACCAAAAATAAATTGCCTTGTTGGTGGTATTATATCATTTTCCGGATCCAGGCCTGAGTAATCCGTGATTGTAAACAGGTTGATTCCGCTAACATAAAGGCGAAAGTTTTGAATGAAGCTCAATTTATTCAATATAGCTTTCGGCAGCGTATAGCCAATCGATAAATTTTTCAACCTTAAATAAGATGCATTTTCAACAAACCGGCTGGAAAAACGGGTGGCTCCGTAAGGGTCGGAAAAAACAGCCCGGGGCATTGTGGTAGATGGGTGCGTCGGCGTCCACCTGTCAAGTGTTGTTGCCCATTGGTTTGCCGGGCCGCCAAGTCCTTCCAGGCCTGACCTTACGTAATTATATTTTTGCACATCCCCGGTACCCTGAAAAAATATACTGACATCTATACCCTTGTAATTTGCTCCTAAGGTTAATCCGTAATAATAACCCGGAATTGTTTTACCCAAATAAGTACGGTCATTATCATCAACAGCGCTATCTGGCATTGGACTGTATCTTTCATCTTTGCTTCTTGGGTCACCATATACATCCTGGAAATACATATCACCGGGCTTGTAAACATTGGCTGCGATATTAGCATCACCTTTTGGATGGGTCTTATTCCATGCATCAATTTCCCCCTGGTTTTGGAAAATACCTCCAACTTTATAACCCCACAGGTAGTTCATTGAATAGCCTTCTTCAATTCTTCCACCATTGCCACCGATCGGTGTGCCTTCATTTAGTTTGACCACAGTATTCTTTACCGTAGTTATATTGGCGGATGCATTAAAATTTATTTCTCCAAATTTTTTATTTAATCCCAATTGTAATTCTATGCCTTTATTACTTACTGTAGCGATGTTTAAATCAGCAGGTTGCTGGATTCCTGTGTTTGGCGGAAGTGAAACGGCCTGAATGATATCATAGGTAGTTTTGGAATAATATTCCGCCGTAAATGTAACCTGGTTATGAAACAGTACCGCATCCAATCCAAAACTGGAAGTTTTTACCTTTTCCCATTTTAAAGAAGTATTGGCAAAATTTGGCAGGAATATACCCTGAGCCTGGGAACCAGAATTATTACCGTTACCGGAGCCTAAGGAGTAATCAGGTGCTCCGTTAAGATTTGAAAGGAACTGATAAGCGCCTGCGGATTGATAATTACCCAATTTTCCCCACCCACCTCTTAGTTTCAGGTCGTTGATAAATGGTATTTCAGGAAAGAATTTTTCCGAGCTAATGCGCCATGCTGCAGCAAATGAAGGGAATTGATCAAATTTATGTCCGGGCGCCAGTTTTGAAGAACCATCTCTTCGTACAGTAGCATCAAAATAATATTTGTCTTTAAATTTATAGCTTATACGTCCCAAATAACCAATCAATTCATCTTCTTGTAATATACCTGCGGAACCGGTGGTATAAGGAGGCAAATTATTTACACTCCAATATTGGGGATTAACATAATTCACATTGCCGCTTACATCAGTCCAATCCCATCTTGCATACTGTTCTGATGCACCTAAAATTATATCTATTGAATGATCTTTATGAAAAGTGTGGACATAGTTAAGGGTTAGTTCTTTGTTCAGATTAAAGGTTCTCCCCTGCCTTTCGCCATAATTACCTTTTGCAAATCCGTCCTGCCTGTCGAAGGGATTGCCGGGTGTTTGTGAAAAACGCCAGGCATCATTGCTGTTGAATGTCTTACGAAGGTTAATAAAATACTGACCACCTAAAGATCCCTTCAATTTGAGTCCGGTAATAGGTTCGATCTGCAAAAAAGCATTTCCTAAGGTATTTAGCAGATTATATTTGCCACTATTCAAAGCCTGGAACGCAAAAACATTGAAACGGGTTTGAGTACCCCATAACAGATCTGGTGTTCCATTAAACATAAATGGTGCTCCGGGACTAAGTAGATTTGGATCATACAGCGGATTGGCAATGAAAGTGGGAGTACCAGCGACGGCAGCTACGGGCGCAAAGCCGGTTGGATCATTTTTATCGTAAAATGGTTGAAAGGGTATTGTGGCCATCATAGTTCCCATATCGGCCTGGGTATTATTTAAGGCATTTTGATTAATCATCCTTACATTAAGCCCGGCTTGCACATATTTTGAAATTTTAGAATCAATATTAACTGCTACGGAATATCGTTCCAGTTCATTGGCTTTTAAAGGGCTTTGGGTTTTTGAATAACCAGCGGATAAATAATAGGTTGTATTATCATTACCACCAGACACTTTAACATTATAATCCTGCAGGATTGCACTATTATTTTTTAATTCTTTCTGCCAATCATAGGTAGGCCCGTTACCTATATACCTAGGACCTGCAGCATCATACAATGGCCCGAATTTTTGAGCAAAAGTTGTATTTGCATCCGGGTAGTTATCGTAAGACTCTTTTACCAGGCTAAAATATTGCTGGGTATTTAATGTGCTTATTGATTTTGGAATTCTTTGAGTACCGTAGCTGGCAGTAAAGTCAACCCTGGGCTTTCCCGATTTCCCCTTTTTTGTAGTGATTAAAATTACACCGTTGGAGGCTCTTACACCATAAATAGCTGAAGCAGATGCATCTTTCAATACAGTTATGGACTCAATATCGGCAGGATTGATCAAAGAGAAAATATTTATTGGTGAACGTATATCACCAATACCGCCAGTGGTTACGCCCGCACCCCCCTCCCAAATAGGAACACCATCAATTACATACAAAGGCTCGGCAAAACCAAAAGTATTTACACCCCTGATGCGTATGGTTGGCCTTGCACCCGGTTCTCCGCCACCTGATTCAATAAAAACTCCCGGAGCTTTACCCTGCAACGCCAATTCAGGAGTCATGGCGGTACTTGCCTCAATGTCTTTAGCAGTAACGGTACTTACTGCTCCGGTTACATCTTTTTTCTTTCGGGAACCATAACCAATTACAACTACCTCGTCCAGGCTTTTTGGTGTCGAACTTAGCGCGACATCCACTGTTCCTGATTTTGATACCCGAACTTCCTGGGCGGCATAGGCGAGATAAGAAAATACCAGTGTAGTACCCGCGGGAACCGAAATAGTATAATTTCCGGCTTCGTTGGTAACTACCCCTTTAGAAGCACCCTTTACCATCACGCTCGCATTGGTTAGAGGAACCTTTGCGTCGGGGTCTGTTACTTTACCGGATACTGTTATATTACCCTGTGCATAAGTATAATTGTTGCACAGTGCACCCACTAACAGCAACAAAACAAACTTTAAATATAGTGGGAACTTTCTGAGGTTTTGGCCCATGATCATAAACAATCGTTTTAGGTTTTTAATAAAAGCAGTAAAAAAGTATATGCATATATATCAAACTATGCTAATGACAATTAAATCTAACAACTAAAATTTTATTTACTATGCTGCACAATGCTGTAATCATATAAAAATTGACCTATATAAAAAGTAGGTTGGTAAATGTGACTAATAAATAAAATCGAAAGGGTTGCCGTATTGCCTGGCTAAAATTTGTTTACATATTTAATTATATTATGCTGACAATAATTAGGTCAGTTACACAAAGGTGGGTAAACTTATAAGGATAAATGTTACATAATTTGTGAAATAAATTACATAATTTACTGATTTGTTAAAGTTAAAATAGCCTGTTAATCTGATTTTTCGATCACCTAATTACACAACTTGCTTTTTGATATATAAAATGAATTATAGCGTCATTGCCCTGCTATTTTATTTAAGAGACGATTATTTCGCTAATATATAGTATGGGTAGAACTCATATATTAAACAGCCAATTATATTATTGATTTTAATAACTAGCGCAATTATTACCCATCTTTGCCTATCAAAAAAATGAAATTGGGAATAAATTAACCTTGCCGGAGTCTTATTATACCCGGATTATTCTATTTACTGTTTTGATTATTAGCTAAATTTGCGGCGGCATTCAACAACAATAAGAATGATTACTTTATAAACGGTAGGCCCGGGCTTTACAAAATTGAATTATTATATTGAGATAGAACAGATAGTAATACACTGACTTTCGCAGTTAGGGAAATGAAAATATATTATGCAAAAATTATTTAATATTGATATCGATAGAAAGATCCCCAAATACCTGCAAATAGTTAACACTGTTACTAATGCCATCAGGCTGGGTAAGCTAAAAAAGGGAGACCATATTTTTTCAATCAATGAATTGAGCGACGAATTCCTGCTGTCGAGAGATACGGTGCAAAAGGCCTATAGTTTACTAAGGAAAAAGGGTGTAATTACTGCTGTAAAAGGAAAAGGATTTTATGTCAACAGGACAGACATTACAACACCCTTCAGAATATTATTACTTTTCAATAAGATAAGCAATTATAAAAAGCAGATATATAATGCTTTTGTAGAAACGATGGGTAATAAGGCAATTGTCGATTTAAAGATTCATCATTTCAGCACGGAACTTTTTGAAAGCCTTATTATGGAATATATTGATGAATATGACTACTGTGTAATAATGCCTCACTTTTATGATGATGCCGATGAAATTTACAGGATCATAAAAAAAATACCCAGCGAAAAATTAATCCTGTTGGACAAAGACCTTCCACATACTTGCTCAAATTATGCCGGCGTGTACCAGGATTTTAAAAATGATATTTACAACGCGCTTGAATCCGGGCTGCATTTAATAAGCAAATACGACAAAATGATCCTGGTTTACCCAAAGATTATACCATATCCAAAAGAGATCATTGTAGGTTTTCGCAGCTTTTGTACTAGTTATAATATACCCTACCAGGTAATCAATGAACTAGATCCAAAAACGGTCATTCATAAAAAAGAAGTTTACATTGTAATTGAAGAGACCGACCTGGTTACACTTATTAAATCATGCCAGCATAGGGGATTGGAGATTGGAAAAGATATTGGTATCATATCCTATAATGAAACTCCGTTGAAAGAGATATTGTTAGACGGCATTACTGTTATATCTACGGACCATTACAAGATGGGGGAAACCGCAGCCACTTTAATTTTAGAAAACAGGAAAGAAAAGATAAAAAACCCCTTTGTTTTGATACAAAGAAAATCGCTTTGATTGTTTCTTTCTACGATTGGTTCCGTTTTCGATATAGTCATTGTAACCGTAGATTTCCAGGTAAAAGCGGCGGCAAATTCCACATCAGCAGAATTGCAGGAAGTAGAAAAAAATTAATGGTGCGGCACTCTGTCCCGTAGGGACAACATGTGGGTAGAAAAGAGCGATGATTCGCCTGGCTGTCCCGTAGGACAATATGTGGGTAGAAAAAATTAATCATGCGGCAACGCATCCTATAGGGATGATATGTGGGTAGAGAATAATCATGATGTTTCAATCCATCCCATAGGGATGATATGTGGGTAGTAAAAATAAATGATGCGTCAATTCCTCCCGTAGGGAGGGTATGTGGGTAGTAAGAATAAATGATGCGTCAATTCCTCCCGTAGGTCTTATGTGGGTAGAGAAGAATCATGATGTTTCAAGTCATACCATAGAGATGATATGTGGGTAGAAGAAATTAATGATGCGGTAATCCATCCCATAGGAATGATATGTGGGTAGAAAAATAAATGATGCCTCAATTCCTCCCGTAGGGAGGGCATGTAGGTAGAAAAATAAACGATGCCTCAATTCCTCCCGTAGGGAGGGTATGTGGGTAGTAAGAATAAATGATGCGTCAAT
>JBDTWP010000170.1:0-13381 GCA_040006615.1 Ferruginibacter sp. | reverse complement strand
TTTTGGTAAAAACTGTTTAGGAAAAGAAGATAGTCTTAAAGGTCTGGCAGCCTACCCCGTTTGCAGGGGTTCCCGTCTGATCGTTGAAGCTTATGCTAAGTTTTGCGGCATCCGGTTAGACGGATATCGCTATATTCTAAGTTTTGCCCGGACCGAATGCTACTATTAATCCGGTATCAATCCAACCGGTACAATGAACTCCCAGAGATTTCTTACACCAGGGTTTCTAAGATCCGTGTCAAGCAGGTGCGAGAAGCGAAAGCCAAAGCTTAGGGGCAATGCATTCCACGCCTTTGTATCAAAATAGATTTCCGCACCGGCGCTGCGGTTCTTTATATCAGTCAATATCCCATTTACCCTTGCACGGGCAATGGTATGATCATAAAAAGCGTTGGCCCGTATCCGTTGAAAAAAGAGCATATTTCCAAATCCCCAATCGGGATAAAAGACAGGAAAATTATAATTTGCTCCCAGCTTGTACATCTGCCGGGTGCTTAATGCCTCGTATCCTCTTGAATAGGAAAAAGTATTGCTGAACAAATCGGGCAGGGAATCTCTTTTTTGCCAGGATCCATTGATCACCAGGCTATGATTGGGAAACAACCCCGGGAAATAAAAAGCGCTATTGCCCACAAACTTATGGCTATTGATCAATGTAAATGCATCCCGGTAGGAAAGCGACATACTTTGCGCCCAGCGTGGATTAATATGTTGCCTGGCCTTTCGGCTGGCATTGCTGAACGAAAAAAATACATTGGTATATTTTACGGCCCGGTTATTAAAGACATTTTTACCGATGCCCCTGTAATATAACTGCTCGATATTGTAGCCACCACCAAAGTTTAGAAATTTAGAGGTTCTGCCACCAACAAAACTTAGCGGAATGGATATTCCTGCATTTAATTTTGCGGAATTAAATTGTACTGACTTGCCAAATGCGGTGTCGATACTCCGGTTAAAACTATGTTCTCCACCCAAACTCAGGACCGGGTACCATCCAGCGAAGTTTTCATAGAAGCCAATTGTATGGCTCAGGTCGCTCCTGTTAAAAGTGTAGGTGAGGCTGTTGCTAAAACTACTCAGCACATTATCACTGTATAGGTGGTAGCTGTATTCAGGATCGTTCAATTCCGGCCGCCAGCTATGGAAATTAAAAAGGTGAATGGATTTTTTATAATTTGTGATCTTACTTGCTGTATCAGTAAGGGTGTACAATATCCCGGCTCCATTTTTTCGAAGCGAAGAGATGGTATACAGATCGGGCGTATTGGTAAAATTTTCATCGGTCACTTCCTGCCAGTTTGTTGTATTAAGCTCTATTTTACCAAGCCGCGAGCCATCCGCTGTAAAAGCGGTGAACAACATTTGGTTCCTGGTATTTACGGCAGGTTGATAAACACCGTTTGTATTATTGGTTAATTGAAATACTTTCTTATCACTCAGTGTTACCGCAAAAATTTTATCCGCATCTTTATTCATGGCGCTGAAAAAAACCGTGTCGCCTTTTACAAATGGATAACCGATCACGTTAAAAGAAAACGGTGTCATCCTTTCCGTTTCGCCGCTTGACAGGTTTACTTTTACCAGGCACATCTTCCCTTCCGGATTTCGTACTGCGGAGATAGCAGTGTTGAAATCTATATATTTGGATTGGGTATAGAAATAATTATGCGAATTGGGTAGTTCCTTAAAAAGTAACCCTGTACTGACATTGATGCGATGGAGGTAGTTGGTACCATCGGGCTTTACGTTTACCGCCAATACTTCACTACCATCGTCATTTATATCCGGTGAGAAGTATTTGGATTGGAAACTAAGCTGCCGTTGCTCTTTGGTATGGATATCTAATAATTGAATAACGCTGAAATCCCTGTTTGCCCAGCGAGGGTCCGACTGGTATGCGGCATATACGATCTTTCCATTCCTGTAAGAATAATAATCATCGATTACAAAGTCTTTCACCCTGATCCTTTGTTCCCTGCCATTTGTTACCAAATAAAAGGTGTTGATCTCTTTGTAAGATTGCTTTGTTACCACAATGGTATCGTCACTAACAAAATAAGGATAAAGATAATCTACCACGTTTTTTATTTTAACGGAGGTAATAAAATTAATGGGTGGGGTATTTTTCTCTGTTGCTGGAATGGAGCGTTCTTTAAAATATTGCAATGCATCTTCCCTGAATTGTTGATAGCTTTTCCCCGAATGACTTTCGATCGCTTCATTGAAAGCGAAGAACAAGCCTTTGAACTTCACGGCATCGGCTGTAACTTTCCTCCAGAAATCTTCTCCGTATTTTTCATACCCGTACGCCACCAGCTGGTAACCTAGTTCATAATGGTTGGGCGTATAATCTCTCAATGATCCGCTGCGTAGTTTCATCCAGGAATATTTCCTGTTGCCCAACCATAAGGATTTCATCCCATTGTAAAAGGAGGGCATCCTTCCCCTTCCCTGTGCACTCACCAGGGTTTCCTGCCATACCGCATCTCCTTCAAAAAAATAATCCGGTATTGTTAGTCCGTTTGCCAGCAATTGTCCTTCCTGTCCGAGAAAGAAGGAAAAACCCCTGGTCAGGCCATTATTAAAATTGCTGAACTGTTGCATATGCCTGTTTTCATGAATGATCAGGTTATCATCATTGCGCAGGCTACCCGTATTAAAATTATTCTGTTCAGGGGTCATATTTAATTCACTCATGACCGGAGCCAGGCGTACATATGCATTTGGGATGGTGGTTTGATTCAATAATACTATGTTCCACTTTCGCTGTTTGCCGCCAATACTATAGGCCGTGGTTCTGCCAAGCAAACTGTTTAAACGATTAATCCTGTTAGCCTGGCTATCCAATCCTTGTGGAAAAATTACCCTGGTCTGTTGATCATTGATTTGCTTCCACTTCAATGAGGCCGGATTTCCGCCAAATTGCTGGGCATGAAGAAAAGCATGCAAAAAGAATAAAACTGACAGGGCCAGAAAACGTTTTTCTCTGATCATACGGATAAAGTTAGTCGTTATGCCTGATTTTCCATTCATACCCTGTTTAATGCGTTCATCACATATTCATGTGATGCCATCTCCCATTCATCGTACAAAAACGGCAATTCATCCAAGATGATCGTTTTTTTTGTAACATTTTTAAGTGTTTTGCGTCTAATTACGAAAATAAAAAACAATAATGAGAAATTTTACTATTGTAGCAATCGCAATACTAATGCTAATTACTACGGAATCGATGGCCCAGGCAACGGCCAGGGTGATGGGCAGTGTAACCGATCAAAACGAAAAAGCACTGCCCGCAGCAACCATATCTTTACTGCATGCCAAAGACAGCAGCCTGGTAAAGGCCGCTATCAGCGATGCAAACGGGAAATTTGATATTTCTTCAAAAAAGGGTAGTTATTTATTGATTTATTCTTTGATAGGTTTTGAAAACAGGTTTTCGGCTGTTTTTTCGGTAAATGACGGACAGACCTTTACAGCGAAAACAGTCTCTCTTTCACCAGTCGTTTCAAAATTGCAGGGTGTTACCATTAGTTCCAGGAAGCCAATGATCGAAGTAAAAGCGGATAAAACAGTTTTTAATGTGGAAGCAAGTATTAATGCCACCGGCAGCAATGCATTGGAACTATTACAAAAGAGCCCGGGCATACAGGTTGACAACAACGATAACATCAGCATGAAAGGCAAAACCGGTGTGCGGGTATACATCGACGGTAAGATGATGCAACTGGATACAAAAGATCTCGCAGCTTACCTTAAGAGTATAAACAGCAACGATATTGAAGCAATTGAAATGATCAGTAATCCAAGTGCGAAATATGATGCCAGCGGTAATGCAGGCATTGTAAATATCCGCCTCAAGAAAAATAAAAAATTTGGCACCAATGGAAGTGTGAACCTCGGGTTGGTCCAGGGGGTTACACCTAAGGGCAACGGATCAGTTAACCTGAACTATCGCGATAAAAAGGTCAATATATTCAGTAATATTGGAGCTAATATCGGGGACTATCAAAATCCCATAAATCTATATCGTGTACAAAAAGATACCCTGTACGATCAAAAAGCAATGAATATCAATTCAAATAAAAGCGTCAACCTGAAAGCAGGAGCGGATTATTTTATTGATAACAAAAACACTATCGGCATAATGGCTACTACCAATTTTAACGAGAGCGAATTCAGGAGTATCAGCAAAACCCCCATCTATTATCAACCAACGGGGCGATACATAAAGAGCCTGCAGGCTTTTAATACCATCCCCGGCAACCGCACCAATGCCAATTTTAATATCAACTACCGTTATGCCGATACCAGTGGCCGTGAAATAAATTTTGATGGCGATTATGGGCTGTTTCGTGGAACAGGCCACAGTTACCAGCCCAATAATTATTATGGCGACAACAATAATTTATTATATAGCATCATCAACCGGAACAGCACACCAACAGATATAGATATTTACACCGCCAAAATAGATGCGGAGGAAAAATTAGGGAAGGGTAAATTTGGGTATGGGGTTAAAACATCTTTTGTAACTACTAAAAATACCTTCGATTTTTTTAACGATAGCCCTGGTGGCGTACCGGTAAAAATATTGGAGAGAAGCAATAGTTTTACTTATAAAGAAAATGTAAATGCTGCCTATGTGAATTACCAGCAACAGGTGAATGAGCGGTGGAGCCTTCAAGCCGGCTTAAGGGCTGAGCAAACAAACAGCGAAGGCATTTTAACAAGGGCCGACGGAACGGTTCAGGATGATAACCGTGTTAAAAAGAATTACCTCGACTTCTTCCCCAGCGCCGCCCTTACCTGGAATGTAAACAAAAAGAATTCACTCAACTTAACCTTTAGCAGGAGAATTGACAGGCCGACTTACCAGGATCTGAATCCCTTCGAAAATAAACTGGATGAATTAACCTACGAAAAGGGTAATGCATTTCTTCGTCCGCAGTATACCAACAGTATTGAGCTCACACATACCTTTATCGGGATGATCAATACTACTGTAGGCTATAGCCATGTAAAAGATTATTCAACTATGGTGACGGATACAACCGGCAATGCCACTTTTATTCAGCAAAAAAACCTGGCGACCCAGCAAATACTGAGCATCAGTATAGGTGCTCCATTACCCATAAAAAAATGGTGGAACGGGTATGCTAATATCTGGTACAACTACCAGCTATTTGCCGGAGCTATAAACGATAAGGCATTAAGCATTAATATCCCATCTTATGGCGCATACATGCAGCATAGTTTTACACTAGGCAAAGATTATACCGGTGAAATTAGCGGATACTACAATGGCCCCAGCATTTGGGGAGCTACCTGGAAGACAAAACCACAGGGTGGTATGGACGTTGGGTTTCAAAAAGCAATCCTGCAAAAGAAAGCCACTATCAAAATATCTGTTACCGATATTTTCAAGACCAATCCATGGACAGCGACATCTGATTTTGGTGGCACCTATATTAAAGGAAGTGGTGGATGGGAAAGCCGTACTTTCCGGGTCAGCTTTAACTGGCGCTTTGGAAGTACCCAGATCAAAAGTTCAAGGGAAAGAAAAACAGGCCTGGAAAGCGAGGCAAAAAGAATCAAGTAGGTTCATCGTTTTTCTATCAAGGCACATTATTTTAAGTGTACTGGTCAATTATTAGTAAAAAAAGCCCCCTGGAATTTTCAGGGGGTCTTTTATTTTAAGTCCATGGTGGCTTTCTTTTTTAAAATCAGGAGCATATTTTATTAATTCCAGGTTTTATTGGTCCAATACCTCCATATCGAGATATCCGATTTTAATTGTATTCATACTCAAAATATCCCATCAGGATATTTTCTTTTGAATAGCATTTTTCGATTATCCGAAGGCCATCATTGTAAACGTATTTCCAGGTGAAGTAGTCGCTATTGATTCCTTCTTCTACCGTCACCATTTGAGTTACCTGCCCGGTACTGTTGTATTCAAACATAAAATCAGGTACGAGTTTACTTTTAACTACATTAAATTTTACAATATCCGTAAGCCTGTTTTTGTCGTTGTAATAATAGTAATAGTGTTTGCCATTTTTACCCATGTCTATTTCATCGGTTATATTGCCGTTTTCATCAATGGTAAAAATTATCAGGGATGAATCTTTCTGATTCCTGATACGCAACATCTTTACAGGCTTGTTTTTCGAATCATATATATATTGGTGCTCCTCTTCCAGCCGGGTAGTAAAATCATCATCATTTGAATGTGACCTGGAAATAATGACGGTGATATTTCCCTTATCGTCATATAAATAATGCGAGGTGGTGATAGAAAGCTCCGAGCTATCTGTTGATTGAATTAACTGTTCCTTATCGTTATAATAGGCAGTCAGCAATGCTCTGCCTGTAATATTTGACTTGGTATAGGTTTCTATCCTGCGATAATCTTTACTGATCTTTTTTTCACAAAAGAAACCAGGGCTAACTTCGCCGCTGCCTTCAAAACTATGCACCAGAATGTTCCTGATCTTCTGTTCCTTCAACACTGATTTTTCCGCTAATACCTGTTTATTACTTAATATATCTTTATAATAATACTGGGCTTTATTTGTGGAGGTGATTGCAGTAAGCAATACCAGGGTTATCAGTATGGATTTGATCATGTATGTTGTTTTCATCGGCAAAAGTAAGATAGTACGGTGTAAGTATTAAAATGAACTGGTATTGTATGATAATGATTAAACGAAAATAGATTTTTCCAGGTTACAATTCCACCGATAAGGAAAATGCTGATTAGGCAAAGTTTAATTATATCCTGTAGCTTAATTGATGCCAAAAGTCAAGTTGCCACTTATCTTTATTATTTTTAACAAAATTCTTTGTAAATGAGCCATCTAAAAGAGAGAAGTGAAAAAATCTGTTTGAACTGTAATGCTCAATTGACAGGTCCGTTTTGTCATATATGCGGGCAGGAAAATATTGAACCAAAGGAGACTGTCTGGCATTTAGTCACGCACTTTTTTAATGATATTACTCATTTCGACGGTAAATTTTTCAGTACTTTAGGATTATTGATCAGGAGGCCGGGATTCCTGCCGACTGAATATATGTCGGGTAGGAGGGCAAGTTATCTTAACCCGATCAGGATGTACATTTTTACCTCAGCCGGATTCTTTCTGATCTTTTTTTCTGTTTTTCAAATAACCGATAAAACTATTGATACTACAATTACTATAGAAGGTAAAACGCTGGCTGAGATCCGTGCGCTTGATTCAGGAAGTCTGAAAATTTTTACCGCGACAATAAATAATGGCAAATCTATTCCCTCCGAAGGGTTGGAACAATATTTTGATAGTATTAAGAAGAATGAAGGTCTTCATTTTACCAACAGGCAGTATAGGTCCAGGCAGGAATATGATTCTCTTTTCAAAAAAGGCATTATTAAACATAATTGGCTGGAACGAAAACTAATTTATAAACAAATAGAGGCCAATGATAAATACCATTTTGACCGGCGACAGTTCCTGACTTCACTTTTTTCTACCTTCCTGCACGGCTTTCCACAGTTGTTATTTATTTCATTGCCCATCTTTGCATTATTTTTAAAATTATTGTATTGGCGGCAAAAAAATTATTACTATGTCAGCCATGGAATCTTCAGCATCCATTTTTATGTATTTGTTTTTATTACTATGTTGTTGATTTTTGGGTTTGGGGAATTAAGCCTTTTATTAAATTGGAAGTGGATAAAATTTCCTCAGCCTTTGCTGGGTTTGGCGATATATTTCTATTTGTATAAAGCCATGCGTAATTTTTATCATCAACGCAGGGCAAAAACAATTGTTAAGTTTCTGCTCCTTAGTATTCTATCCTATATTATGTTGGCATGCTTATTTTTTGTTTTTCTCTTGTTTTCTTTCATGAAAATTTAATTTATATATGTCACAATCAGATGCAGGTGCGTTTTTACGGTTGGTCCAAATAATGGATGAGCTTCGGGAAAAATGCCCCTGGGACAAAAAACAAACCATCCAGACCCTTCGGCAGTTAACCATTGAGGAAACCTATGAATTAACGGATGCCATTACTGAAGAGGATTGGAAAGGAATAAGGGAAGAATTGGGAGATATCTTATTGCATATTGTTTTTTATGCAAAAATTGGTACCGAACAAAAGCAGTTTACACTGGATGAAGTTATCAACGGCGTTTGTGAAAAACTCATTTTCCGGCACCCACATATTTATAGTGATGTAATAGTGGCTGATGAAGAGGATGTGAAAAGAAACTGGGAGAGACTTAAAATAAAAGAAGGTAAAAAATCTGTATTGAGTGGTGTGCCAAAATCTTTGCCCGCTATGATTAAAGCCATGCGTTTGCAGGAGAAAGCGAAACAGGTGGGATTTGAATGGGAAAATAAAGAACAGGTTTGGGAAAAGGTAGAGGAAGAAAAGTCTGAGCTGTTCGAAGCAATTGAATCGGGCAATAAAAGTGATATAGAAGATGAATTGGGCGACGTTTTTTTCTCTTTGATAAACTTTGCAAGATTTTTGCAGGTAGATGCTGAGAATGCACTGGAACGAACTAATAAAAAATTTATTGACAGGTTTATCAAAATGGAAGAAGCAGCCTCAAAAACCGGAAAAGCTTTGGAAAATATGAGTTTAGAGGAGATGGATGCTATCTGGGATTTAATAAAACGGTCATGATGGTGAAGGGTGGCGGGTGAAATGGCGTTCATGGCTCAGGTGCATGGTAATAAACCTTAAGCTTTGGCCGGAAGCCAATCTTTATTGCGAAATGACGGCCCGGTTAAAAAGCATACTGCAATCATAGGCCTTCAGCCATCAACCATTTATTTTAAACCAACGAATACATTAGATTTACATACTGCAGGAGCAGTCAAGTATATTTCACTTTGCAAAAAAATTATTCATTTAAACAGCTTATACTCAGACACGGTTACTTACTGGTAACTGCTGCATGGCTTATTACCATATCATTTATCATCGATAATTACCTTACCGGTAACTTTTCACCAAAGACAGTTGCCAAAAATATAAGCAGTTTTATCGCAAAGCAGGAAAATGATTTTGATGCCCTCGCTGCCGATACTGTTCTCCTAGACAAAATTGCCAATAATGCCTATGATGACAAGACATTGAAACAAATCACGGAAAAAGATTATTTTTTATTCCTGTACGGTAAAAATGAAATGGGCAATTTCAACCTGCTTTTTTGGAGTACCCAGGTAGTTGAGCCATTGGGTTCGGTTTCAGTAATGCAGGGCAAAGGTGGTTTTATTCAATTATCCAATGGGTACTATGTGTGGCGAAAAAGTAGTTTCGGCAACCTGACCGCCGTGGCTTTGATCCCCGTAAAGTGGAATTATTCCATCACGAACGATTATCTTAGAAATTCTTTTACAACCGGTGAAAATATCGAATATGCCTACTCAATAACCGGGGAAGACCGGGGCAACGGGATCCATTCAAAAGAAGGTAATTTTCTTTTTTCAATAGAGCCAAAGACTGTTAATACAGTGGTTCATAATAATTTGCTTGCCTTTATTTTCAGAATGATCGCTGCATTTTTTGTTTTGATGTTCGTACAGTTTGTCGCGACCTATAGTGTGCAGAAAAAGTTTTCCTGGGGCGTACTGTTTTTAATACTGGTCGTTACCGGTTTAAGGGTAATCAGTTATAATTTTCCTATCCCGGTAAATTTCCGGCAGTTTGAATTATTCGATCCGGCCGTCTATGGCTCAAATATAATATTACGGACCCTGGGAGATTTACTGATCAATGCAATGTTGTTTTTGTGGATCGTGCTTTTTGTACGTTTTTATATACAGGAGAAGAAAGTAGTTATCCCGGTGAAGCACCCCGGCCTTAAGTGGTTGATCGTATTAACCGGGTTATCAGTTTTGATACTGTGTACTTTTCTTTGCGGTCATATTTTCAGGTCGATGATAGCTGATTCCAAGATATCTTTTGATGTAATTAACTTCTATACGTTATCGATGTACAGTGTAATTGGTTTTATTGTATTATGTTGTATTGCTATTGGATACTTTTTTGTAACGCAAATAATTATTTACCTCCTGCAGCCATTGTTGCCCAGGAATATTATGGTGCTGATATTGGTCATTACCATTACCGGCCTGGCAGTACTCACCTTCCGGATAAATACACCGGACGCGATATTTGAATTATACCTGTTGATATGGTTATTGATCTACCTTTTATTACTGAACAATAAATACCTTTTTTTGCTGGCATCAGAAATCATTTCGTCGAGGTTGATTTTTTGGTTGTTTTTCTTTTCCCTGTCAATCGCTTCTATTATTCTTGTTGAAAATAGTAACAAAGAAACCGACCAGCGTAAGCAGTACGCGGAAACGCTTGCTACCAAGGCAGATCCATCGAGCGAAAGGCTGATGAATACCGTTTTGACAGATTTCAGAAGTGAAGCTTTAGCCCCGTTGTTTGATAAATTCAAAAAAGGCACTTCCAACAAATTATTAAAGGACAGTTTGCTGAATGACAATTTTACCGGTTATTTAAATAAATACGATACCCGTATCTTCACTTTTGATGTGCTTGAAAACCCTTTGTTCAATGAAGATTCCTCCACTTTCAATACCCTGTCCACCATCCTCAATACGCAGGGAAAGCTTACCGCTATTCCGGACCTTTACTACTATGATGTTTCTTATGACCGGTTTAACTATATATGTAAAAAAGATATTTCAGATTCTGCAGGTAAGCTGTTGGGATATGTGATTAT
Organism: Ferruginibacter sp.; assembly: GCA_040006615.1. Lineage (GTDB taxonomy): Bacteria > Bacteroidota > Bacteroidia > Chitinophagales > Chitinophagaceae > Ferruginibacter. Next base: position 2,622 of record JBDTWP010000170.1, on the reverse strand, counting down.
TTTGGCGAGCCCGAAAAGATATAAAACCGACGCGTTGTACCCTGAATTATTTTTAAAGGGTTATGATAAATCTATCGAAAACTCTGCGGTTTATACGTATGCCGTTTACAATAAGCTGAAGCTGGTTAACAGCCATAATGACTATGCATTTCCCCTGCAGGTAACGCCTGACCAGGTACCAAAAACGGACTTCAGGTCAGTAAGAAAAAGGGGGTATGATGAGCTATGGTACAAAGCGGGAGCTGATAAAGTAGTGATCATTGCAAAGAAGGATAATTTTATAATTGAAGCTATCACGTTGTTTTCCTACCTGTTCTGTGCTTTTTTATTTGTAACGTCTGTATTTTGGTTGCTGAATGCAATTATACGTTCCCGTTTACGATGGCGGGAATTGCGGAGGTATTGGCAAATGAGTATCCGTAACCAGGTTCACAGCACAATTATTTTTATTAGCCTCACCTCTTTTATTATTGTTGGGATTGTCACCATTTTATTTTTTATAGACAGGTACAATAATAATAACCGTGAAAAATTAAGCCGTACCATCCGGGTAATGCAAAATGAAGTTCGTAACTCGTTGACGGAGTTGATCGTTTTCGATGATGTGATAAAAGTATATGACAATGGTTACCGGGAAAGGCTGGATAAAACCATCGCGAAAATCTCGGAAGTGCACGCGGTGGACATTAACCTGTACGACCTGGACGGGACACTGAAGGCATCATCGTTGCCGCTGCCTTATAATAAGGGTATAGTAAGTAATAAGATGGATCCTGTTGCATTTTACCATTTGAACCATTTGAAGGAAATTCAATTTTTTAAGGAAGAAACAATTGGTACTTTAGAATACCTGAGTAATTATGTGCCCGTAATTGATGAAGCGGGAAGAGAATATGCTTTCCTGAATATTCCATATTTTACTTCGCAAACAAAACTTCGCCAGGAAATATCTAACTTTTTATTAGCCATCATTAACCTGAACGCTTTTATTTTTTTAATTGCCGGAATTGTAGCTTTCTTTATAACCAACCGGATCACGCGCTCATTTTCCTTTATCAGTAATAAAATGAAGGCGGTAAACCTTGGCCAGATGAATGAGGCAATTATCTGGAACAGGCGTGATGAAATAGGTGAGTTGGTGAAAGAGTATAACAAGATGGTGGCTAAATTGGATAATAGTGCTGCCACCCTTGCAAAAAGTGAAAGAGAAGGCGCATGGCGTGAGATGGCCAGGCAGGTAGCACATGAAATCAAGAACCCGCTTACACCAATGAAATTGAGTTTGCAATACCTTCAGAGAGCCATTGATAATAATACCGGAAATGTATATGAGTTGACCAAGAGCGTGGCCCGTACCCTTGTGGAACAAATTGACCACCTGAGCCAGATTGCGGGAGAGTTCTCCCAATTTGCAAATATTGGCAATCCGAGAAATGAGGTATTTGACCTGAATGAATCTTTAAAATTATTAACACAGTTGCATTCAATTGAAGATAACCTTGAACTTACCTGGAAGCCGGTGAACGGGACGGTAATGATTGATGCAGACCGTACCCATATTAACCGCCTGTTTACCAACCTGATTCAAAATGCATTACAATCTATCCCGGATGGTAAGAGGGCAAATATCATAATGGAAGAAATATTATCGGAATATAGTGTACTGGTAACCGTCAGGGATAATGGCTCAGGCATACCCGAGGATGTGCGCTCAAAAATATTCATACCTAATTTTACCACCAAAACATCCGGCACAGGTTTGGGTTTAGCGATGTGCAAAGGAATTGTAGAGGAATCGAAAGGCAATATCTGGTTTCAAACCAGTATCGGATTGGGGACTACTTTTTTTGTAGAATTGCCGATAGTGGCAGACTAAATGCTTTTCAGTTGTCTCCTGTTCAATAAATAATTATTCAACGCGGTTAATCCAAAACTACTGAGGTTCCTTTCTTTCGCAAGCAAGGCTTTTTGCGCGACCAATACCCCATACTTTATATCTTCAAATCCTTCCAGGGCATGGGCGTCGGGATCAATCGATATCAATACATTTTTCTCCAGCGCATAGTCCATGTGCCGCCAATCGATGTCTAAGCGGTTTGGATGCGCATTTAATTCAATAACAACCTGGTTAGCAGCACAGGCATCAATAATCCTTTTGTGATCAACAGGGTAGCCTTTACGGCTTAACAGCAGTCGCCCGGTCATATGACCCAATATGGTAGTGTAGGGGTTTTCAATGGCATTCAACAATCGCATCATCGCCTTTTCTTCATTCATTTTCAGATTGGAATGTATAGAAGCAATCACCAGGTCAAACGTAGCAAGCAAGTCATTGCTGTAATCCAGGCTGCCATCATTCAGAATATCACTTTCAATACTTTTAAATATTTTGAATGGCGCCAGTTGAATATTTAACTCATCAATATAAATATGCTGCTCCCTGATCCGTTCCACCTGGAGTCCATTTGCGTAAAATGCGCTTTTGCTATGGTCACTGATCACCAGGTATTCAAATCCTTTTGCAATCGCATGTTTAGCCATCTCTTCAATCGTGTTACTTCCGTCACTCCAGTTGCTATGGCTATGTATAATACCTTTGATTTCTTTAACCATTAATAAAGG
>JBDTWP010000169.1:0-13384 GCA_040006615.1 Ferruginibacter sp. | reverse complement strand
TGTTTGATAATAAAAAATTAAATCTATCGGGTGTCGCTGCTCTTCATTTGGACTCATTGTACATCTTCTCTATTGAAGATCCCGAAAGAGCACCTGAATATATCCTCACATCTTTCATACTTCCCTTGAAATAATTCTGTGTCCCAAATCCGATCATAAGCGGACGATTATTACTCAGACTAAAATCCGGGGACTTATTCAGTACCGAGGAGGATACCTGTTTGCCATCGACATATAATTTCATCTGATCCTTTTCTCTGACAGCAGTCACATGTCTCCACTCTGTGCCAAGATCCTTATCATAACTAACTGCCTGACCTGTTTGCCAGCTATACACCTTGCCCGTTTCAATATGCTGTGTGTCGGCAGGAAAAGCCCTTGCCGTACCTGTACCCGCATACAGCCTTCCCTGGTATATAGCCATTGAAGGAACCCTGCACCAGGTGTTATGTTCGCTTATGCTGTAATAAGGATTGTTCACTAATCTTTTGATGAGCTTGTTTTTTTGTCCTCCATCATAGCGCCATACTTCTCCCTTAGGAATTACTCCTGCGTACATCTTGCCATTGTATACAATCAATTCCTGTATCTCATTCCTATGTACGGGAAGACCTGCCCTGGCTGCCTCCTGTTTTGCCAAGGTCGCGTCATCTGTTCCCAACCAACCACAGTTCACCCAACTGGTGTCACCGGCATAACGCATGATATAACCATTGGGCCAGGTACCAGCATAAAGCTGTCCCTGATATGTTTCAAAGGTGTGGGTCTGGCTGATATTTCGAGAGTTGAAATTACCCACAGTGTCCCAATGCCCATTCTTGTCCAACCTGAAGATCGTGCTGTCGGACCCATAGTACAGGTCATCGCCAAATACAGAGGAAGAGATAAACTTATACGTCTGCTTTTTAAACTCCAGCTTCCAGTTGGCGGAATTAGTATCGTAACTGTACACTTCACCCTGATCGTCGTTTGCATACAGAGTGCCTTTATAAATCGATATGGAATGTATTCTTTTTTTACCCGGTGGAAACTTTCCGTAGGGTTCCCAACTTGTTCCTCCCAAATACCTATACACTCCTGCCGCTGTTCCCGCTGTTTGCTGCTCCACATAGTCCCATTTACCCGTGCCTACGTAGATCTGACCATTGTACACTACCGCACTCATGATGGATTGCGTGTTAGGGTCATTACTCGGTCTTCCGCAATCCTTCCACTTTCCATCTCCTTCGTAGCGATACATCGCCATAGCCTTGCCGGGATCCGTTGCACCTGTCATCATCGCGTACAGTTGATTGTCATGCACCAAAAACGCGCTTACCAGGTTATTGGTCGCCAGTGGTCGTCCGCAGTCTATCCATTCCCCATCCCGGGCATCATCAATACCAAAAAAAAGATTGCGTACGTCACTGGGACCATTATACGCAGAGGAACTGGAAAGAATATGAAAATTCACACCCTTTCTGGTGTCCACATCAAATTTATTGACAATATCTCCGCCTACGCGGGCGCCGGCATCCACCCTGACCCATGCGCTGATGCTGAAATCCTTATCCAGCCTCAGCCTTTCATTGTCGCCAATTTCAATGTAAGCGCTGTCACCACTGAACCTTCCTTCTGCTCCTGATGACAAATCCACTCCATGGTTAATCCCGTCATTGCCCATTCCTGAATAATCCCTGCTGTCACCCTGCAACTTCCAGTGACCTATAAGTTTGGGTTGAGTACAGGATACAAAAAACAGGATACCCAAAATAGAAGCACCCAGGCGATGTCTCCTAAGTCTGATTTTAAGCCGCCCATTAATATTTTGCATAAGCTAATAATTGTTTAAATGTTTTGTTCTATCTAATTCAGGTTGATTTGAGAAAAATCTGGCTGGTATAAACATTGCCAGGTTACCAACATAGAGTACTTTCCAAATAAACCAGGATCAATTTATTCTCGGGAACGTTACCATGAAATTTTAAAAACGCAGATATTTCAATAATCTCATTTAACTCCTGAACTCATATTGTACCACTTATCAGGGATGTAAGTTCCTGACCATTCTCTTTTAATCGCTATCCCATATCCAAGTTTCGTCGAATAGCTGTCAAAATGATCCTGCATATATTTTAATTCGCCATCACCTCCACCATTTACATACAAATCGGCATACCGAAAAGCCATTCGCAACATGCGGATATTATCCTTTAATGGTCCCTCTGGTTCATTATTGTACGCATCTTCAAAATATTTATAAATGAGTTTTTTGTCAGCATTTTCCGCGAACCATTTACCAGGAGTCATCAGCTTTCTGTCTCCTGTTGCCATAGATTCTGCCCGTGCCTGGCCTTCAAATAATCCTTCGGCATACCGGAGATAAGATTTTATTGGCAGAGCTCCTTCACCAAATATTTTCGCAAATCTGTCAAGATGATCAATTAAGGTCATGGAAGTATTATATGCCGTTCTGCCATGCATGTAAAAATTGAAAAGAAAGTTCCATAAATTATAGCATTCTATCTGCGTACCACTTCCAATAGCATATCCATCAGCTTTAAAATTTCCATAAATAGATTTAAACTCATCCGCCATGGGAAAATACAATTGATCCCATCCATAACTTCCCATATAATACTCATAATAAACGATGGGGGCTCCGCCCTTTGACCATCTTTTTGCATTAGCCTCCCAGGCCGTTCCGATAAGAGATGAACCATCGCTTTTGCCATATGGTCTCATTCCCAGGCTCATATTCCAGTTGGCCTGGTTCACTACTATGGAAGGGTCAAGCACAATACCTGGGTAAGCCCAAATATCGCTATAAATCAGTATATCGATTTTTTTATACGGATGTTCTTTTTTGACACGTTTTGCTACCTCGTTTGCAAAATAAGTGTAGTTAGCAGCCTTACTATAAGGAGCGCATTTCGGGCACATACACTGCTCATCATTATGATCATTTGGCCAAAGACAAACCATATCCACATACGGATTTTGATTCAGCCATTCAATAATATTTTTTGATATTTCCTGTATGGCTTCTTCATTCCTGTTATCAAAAATCATTTGTCCGCCCCATATATTTTGGGAGTAATAGCGGCTTCCATCAGCAAGAAGTTTATAATAGTCGGGATGTGTCTTGTGATATTTTTCGCGGAAATATTTGTTTCCGTCGGGAGGAAGGAATAAAGTTGAAGCTTCATGATGCCCGACCGTAAAAGCAATTCCCCTTTTTTCAGCGTCCGCCAAAAGTCCATTGGTCTTGTACGCTTCATAGACGGTTGACATTGTCAATATCCTGTTGTAACGATTTTTAATTAACCAGTCCATCAAAGAGTAGCCCAAACCATGATCAAAAGGAATGTCCTTGTAATGACTGATAATAGCCGATCTGTAAGAGACATCAGCTTTGGCCTGGCTATAATCGATTGAGCCGATAGTTACTGACTTTTTTACAAGAATAAATTCTCCCATACCTGATCCCGGCTTTCCATAAGCACTGAAACTACAACCCAGGTTGGCTTCCAGAAATTCGTAAACCGCATATAGGGTGCCTCTTTCATACTCAAGAGGATTCTTACTGCTTCCGGCAAGTAATAATCTATTATTCCCGAATGTCCTGATCATAAGACCCTCGGGACCGGGTACCGAAACATCAAATTTCTCTCTGGTTATTACTTCTTCTGTCTTTTTATTTCTTTCCGGACCACCTATCAGAATAAGATTGCCTTTCACGTTTTCGTTGTCGGGTCTGATTGGTAAAACTGCGCCGGAAATTTTTTGAATATATTTTTGCAATTCTTCTGCAGCCAGGCTTTCTCTTGGCGTAGCATTAGCGGGCCTGACTATTGTTGCGTTAGGTTTCCCATTTACAGTCAACTTCAATTCTGCTACTTCAGGCTTTTTAGCACCTGTGACCAAAGCTGCGCTTAGCAATAGTATTAAACTTGTTTTTATCCTTCCGCATTGCATACCCGTTAAGTTATTTGTTTTACAAAGATTTATAATGGTGCGCTACCTGACAGACGCAATTCACTAATTATTTAGAAAAATTTGAACCCACTTAGATCGGTATCCGATAACAGCTAACAAGACTGTTCGCCTATTGTGGTATGTATAAAAACAGGCTTGACTTTCGTTCACTCTCACCTAAATAAATTGTACCATCTAACCCGGTACTAATACAATCAAACTGCTGACCTCTCTTATAATAGTAAGGACTCCGGTCAACTATCAACAGTCCCAGAGTTTCAAACGCGCCGCTTCGTGGATTGTATGAATAAACCTGGCAGGGTCTGGTAGACGATCGTTCTCCAGCTACTATATAAATCTTTCCATCCTTTCCTATGGCCAAACAACGTAGTCGCCTGGATGAACGAACCTTACCAAGGTTTTTTAATTGCATACTGCCGGGATCAAATGAAAACAGGTATCCATCTGTAGTACCGCCGTAAATTAAACCGGCGGAATCTTTGGCGAAATATTCGACCGATGTATAGTCTTCATAAAATTGCATATAATAATAATCACCGGGGACTTCAATCTTTGTTGAAATAAGTTTACTTTTTTTAGGATCATAAAATTTCAGCATTCCCCTGGTGGCAGAAGTGAAGACTCTTCCTGAATCATCGCAAATTAAAGCCCGTGATAGTGTTCTCCAATCTCTTTCAGGTCCATGATAAACTTTAGCTGAATCAACTTCCCCCAGATCTGTAAATTTTGCCGATCCTATATTATAAACAAAGAAGTGTCCGTCAGGATAAGTAAGCCCGTATATTTCATCCCCTTTGGGATTTATCGTGAGACAGTAAATGGAATTGTTTACAAGAGGCATCCCCAGGTCTTTTAATTCACAATTCATTCCCGGCAACTTAACTGTCTCATTTGCTGATGGATTGTAGCGAAACAGGTGACCGCCGGCATAACTGCTAAAATGCTTTTTTATATCCTTCCACAGGGTAACGTCCAATTTATCGCCCTTTTCTCCCCATTTAGACAAGGTCACTTCATCAAACATATTTTTTCCTGAACCGATATAAATATTTCCTTCCTTATCTTCCACCAGGGAATGATGAACACCAGTGTGGCCCGGTATTTTGCCCAGGTGCCTTACTTTATTAATAACAGGATCGTACAAAAACAAATAAGCATCCTCTCCGCTCGTACAGCCATACACGATTCCGCTTCTTGCAGTAATAAGTGAAGTGATCGCAGAACTGTTAGCCGGTATTTCATTTACCATCGGATAGCCCAAATCCCTCAGGTCAACACGTTGCTGATTTTTAATAACCGGCTTTGCCCAATCCTGTGAATATATTTCGCTGTTAAATAACAAGAAACAAACTAGCAAAAGGGCTTTTATGAGTGCCCTGAATTTGGAGTTATTCATGCAGGTCTAACCATTTAATATTGCTTGCGCTATGATTAATGAGATTGAAAATTATTCTAAACTTACTGTTGGCCAGGTCTGTAAATAATAAGATGCAATGCAACAGGTATATCTCCAATCATCTGCGTGGCATTTTTTTTATCCTTTAGCTCTACCTGGCCACAGATATAAAGGGTCCCGTCCGGAGCGACCGATGCACCTTCACAACCAAAAACCCTACGCCCGTCAGTTGTACGCATAATACCCAGATCAATTCTTTTATCAGCTTTAATATCATACGTAATAAGATGATGGTCCTCGATAATACCGAAAGTTTCTACGAATTTTTGCAGCGTATAATTTCGGGAAGAAGGAACGAAGTAAATTTTTTGATTCCGGCTATCAACTGCAAACGCCAGAGTAGAATAAGGTAAATCCTGCCTGTTACCTTCTAAAAATTTGCCATCACACATTTTAGTAAGTGTAGTTATTTTTCCTTCAGTACCATTCGTTGGATCATACCTGAATAATATTGAGCCTCCGCCGGATACACCATAAGCCACTTTACCAGCCGGGTCCCACTCCACTGCGCGCCATATAGTGGTGCGATCAATCATCGGGTTCATCATTTGCATCGGAAAAAGAGAGGGGTCGTAAGGTGTTCGAAGAGAGGTCTCATATACTTTTTCTTTTTGAGCATCATATTTGGCAACCCTGGCGACAGGAAAACTCATGTACACATTACCGTCATCATCACAAAAAATGTCGCGGCAAATATCCCAGTTACTCACCCGGCCAAAATTTTTTGTAACCCGGTTTTTAAGGTCAAAACGATAAAAATAACCCGTAAATCCAATGCCAAAAAGGTAGCCGCGTTTTTTATCAATAGCCAGCGGATAACACCCAACTCCCTGTTCAACCAAGCCCATGTCTTCAAACTTGTTTTCCCTGGGATCATACTTTATCCAATGACCTCCAAGCCAGCTCGTGTAATCAAAAGTGTTCGGCCCGCTGCCGTTGCTCATAGAACAAAAGTAGATATTGCCTTTTTCGTCTTCGACAGGTTTGTTATGAATTTTGCCTGTTGTTCGTATACCCTTCCCCCGTTCATTCAGGTACTCTGCCAGGTCAAGTAGCATCGAATTTTTTCCTTTCACCGGATCATACATGTAAAAATGAGCGCTTGTCCCTTCTGAAATTAAACCGGAGTAAACTTTGCCATCGCTGGCCGCATATAAACCATCCCACATGGTAGGGTCTGTCCCGGGATATTCCTGTACCTCTACAACACAAATTTTATTTTCCTGTGCCGATACGGTCGTGGATTGGAGAAAAAGAAACGATGACAGCAGCACTACCTTCCATACCGGCAATAAAACAATTTTTTTTCGGACGCACCTTAGCATCTTTTCAAATACTATCATAAGCAGGTCTGTTCAATAATTATTACGTTGAAACTTCTTAAAAGTCATTCGGATGGATAAGGTCATACATCTTGACCAAGTTACAGATATATTTGAGGAACGAAAGAATTCAGTTTATCAAAAATAGCGAGAACGTTATCGAAAGCAGTTCGCGGAATGCGATTCAAAAACACCTAAATTCCCCAAACTCATTTTTTCCTTTATAATACCTGTTGATCGCATTATTTGCTTTTCTCCAGTTTTTTCAAAGTTTCATTTATGAAGGACTTTGATAGCCATTTCTTTCCAATCATTACACCTTCGATCTTTTCTACATTTGAAATATTCTCCAGTGGGTTTGCATCTAACAACACCAAATCTGCTATGGCGCCAGCCTTGATTATGCCTAAATCGCTTCTATTATAAAATTTTGCAGGATTTACTGTACCTGTTCGCAACGCCTCATAAGGAGTTAAGCCCGATAAGACTAAATATTCTAGCTCATGTAATGTTGAAATTCCCGGAACATTAAAGATTTGAGGTGCGTCGGTACCTAGAAGTAACCCTACACCATTCCTATTACATTCTGATATTAACCTTCTCCTTAAACTTATAAAAGCATTCATTTTAGCCGAGTCAAACCTGGGGCCATTTATTAAATCTTCTTTTTCATAAGCCCACCTATTTAGCGTAGCCGTGTCCATATATTTCATATCTGGCTCTTTTAAAAAGTTTTGGGCATTTATTTTAGGTGTTACCCACCGTTCTATAAAACCCTCCGTCGGAACAATCCATATATGGTGCTCCTTTAAAGCCTGTATAAGCTTTGGTATTTGAGTTGTATCAACGCGATCAGCAACATATTTTGCAAATAAGGTAGCCTCCTTTTCTGTAGGCATTTTATCCTCGGGTATTAATGCTTCTATAAATCCATCAAGGTGTTCTATTGTAGAATATCCCGCGCTTATCACTTTCCAAATACCAACATCGAAAGGCACATGTCCGGCAAATGGAATTTTGAGCTCCTTTGCTTTCTTCACAACCGCCTCAAAATTTTCCAGAGTAAGTCCGGGATGAATCTTTAAAAAATCATACCCCATTCTCTTTTGAATTGTAACCATGCTATCAGCGATTGCGGGAGAGGATACACTTGTGCCGTTAATAGAGGGACCGGAAGTATAAAACCTTGGGCCCAGTACTTGGCCATCGTTAATCAGGCTCCTCAATTCAAGATGTTTTGGATGGCCCAACATCCCTCTAATGGTAGTAATACCATGTGTTACAAAAAGCAATAGCACTTCCTTCATTGGCTCAATATCATCTATCGGAGGTACATGCGCATGCATCTCCGATATGCCTGGAATAAGATATTTGCCTTTAGCATCAATCACTAAAGCGTTTATGCTATACTTTACTTTTTTCGAACTCCCAAGTGAAATAATTTTTCCATCCTTGATCACAACAACCTGATTTTTGACTACACCCTCTTTATCCATTGGTATGACGTTAACAGAACGAAACACAATTTCCCTTTTTTCAGAACTTTCAAGTTGACAATAGCTCAAAAACGAACTAATTGAACCAATAAGCGTAAAAAGTAATTTCATAATGTGTTGTTTACTTTGCGGCAATAACAAATAGCTCAGGCAATATCTATCAATTTATATGTGAAACTTCAAAATCTCCTGTATAAAATAGCGAGAACGTTACCATAGTTTTTATTCAGCGTTATAACTAAGCATTTCTCAGGTCAATCGGGAACGCTTAATCATAAACACGTCCCTCAAGCTTGTTATCATGAAAAACATTTTCGCTGAGGCGAAACTTGAAGTATAGTTTTTAACATTCTTTGATACGCCGTTCATCGACTTTCATTTTTCGGGCAGGTCATGTAGCTTGTGGGCATATTTGTACTGATGAATTGAAAGAAAATGAGGAAGACAAGGGAGCTGGAAATACAGTAACATCAGTAAGAAAGAAAATCAACGCAAGAGCACCACACTTTGAAAGCTAAAAGATGTAGAAATTATTATTTTTGATGAGAGTATTCAAATTAAAGCTACCATCTTAAAAGGTAAAATTGTTTACACCGCGGCTCTTTAGTTTCTAATACTTGATTCCCTCACAATCAATTGACCAGGCAGCGAAATTTCTTCAGGTATAAAATTTCTTTTTTTAATATGCTTCAAAAGCAATTCACAACTCAATTTGCCAACTTCAAATGCCGGCTCTGCTACCGTAGTGAGAGAAGGGGAAATAAGAGCAGAGATAGGATCGTTTGTAAATCCCACTACCCCCATATCTTTTCCAATTACAATTTTTTCTTTTTTTAAAGCTACAATAGCTCCTATCGCTTTGCGATCATTGACTGCGAATATAGCATCAGGTCTGTTTTTACAAGCCAAAAGCTGATAAGTATCTGCCTCCCCGGATGCTTGCGAAAATGCGGTATGAATAATCCAATCATTGTTAATAGAGATATTATACTTCTCAAGAGCTGTAAGATAACCTTGCAGCCTTCTTTCTGTAAAAAGCAATCCTCTGGGGCCGCCGATATGGGCAATTTTTTTATACCCGCTTTTTATGAGGTGTTCCACAGCCTCAAAAGCTCCATTAAAATCATCCTGTATTACTTTGGAAGTTTTGATATTGCTGGCGCGATCAAAAAATACTACAGGAATTCCTTCATCAATTGTTTTCTGAAAATGCTCGCAGGAATCAGATGTAGAAGAAACACAGACTAACAAACCATCCAGCGCGGCTACGGGTAAATTTTCGAAAATCGCCAGCTCCCGCTCGGGGGAATCGTTAGTTACAAATAAAATAATATTAAATCCTCTGCTATATGCTATTTCCTGGATTCCTGTTATTACAGTAGAAAAATAATAGTTGGCAATAAAAGGAAGTATTATTCCAATATTATTGGTACTACCCTTCGCCAAGCCAATCGCATTATAATTAGGTTTATAATTTAGTCTAGTGGCCATGGCTAAAACCATCTCCCTCGTTTCCGGGCTCACATCGTAAGTATCTCTGAGTGCTCTTGAAACAGTGGAAACGGAAATCTTAAGCTCCTTTGCAATATCCTTTATCGTAGCATAATGGTACATCTGGAATAAATAGGTAGTTAGTAAAGTAATAATTATTTTCTTAAAAACAATAAAAATTGACAACCATTCAGCAATATTGTAAAAAAACGCGGTCACCTGATCTCCTGGTTACAGTCTGCTTTCGGCGAAGAACTCACCGCTTTTTTACGTCTCTGATCTTATCATCAGAACATATCAAAAGGAAAAACTTTGGACCAAATCATTTGCCCCCTTCCCAAAATATTAACTTGAAAATTTAACTGTTGTATTATGTGATTTATTCCTGCACAGTAAAATGCATAGTCTACAATATAACAAAAAAATCCGGTAATCAAACTCATTTTCGAGAGCGTTCTCGTTAACATTTTGGGAAATATTGCATACAGCTATTATTTTTCCATTCTGGTAAATGCAAAATATTTTATGTACCCCATTGCATTTTAAAGTGATTAGCTATAAAAATTTTCTGAAGAAAAAGAACCATTTGATTTCTTTGGAAAACTGGAAATATTTTCCTCAAATGGCATTGCTGTGGGTTGTTCAATTTATAAATCTCTTATAACGGATTCGATGACAAAAGGGTTTTTTTACAGACAGATTGAATATTTTATTTTAATAATTCTTTGTACGCTCAATTATAAATGCAGCAGAACAAATAATGAGGTATTAAAATGCAAAAAAAACTCCCGTATAGTGATGATTGGAAACAATCTCGGTTCCCGGATCATAAACACCAATTATTTCGAAACTGAAATGTACTTACGCTTTCCCGATCAACATCTTTTTATCCGAAATATGTGCGATGGCGGCAACACGCCAGGTTTCCGCCCTCATTCAGGCAGAGTTTCTCCCTGGGCCTTCCCCGGTGCAGAGAAATTTCAAACTGAGCTTGCAAATTATGCAGACAGCCAGGGTCAATTTGAAACGGAAGATCAGTGGATCACTCGTCTAAAGGCAGATATAATTATCGCTTTTTTCGGATATAATGAATCATTTCAAGGAAGCAAGAGCCTGGAAAATTATAAAGCGGAATTGGACGCATTCATTAAACATACTTTAAACTCGAAGTATAATGGAACTTTAGCTCCGGAACTGGTGATAGTTTCTCCCATAGCCTTTGAAAATCTTTCCGGAAAATACGATTTACCGGACGGGAAAATGGAAAACAAAAACCTTTCCATATACACTAAGGGTATGAAAGAAGTTGCAGATCAAAACAATGTACGCTTTGTAAATGCTTTTGATCCGTCATTAATTTGGTTTGAATCGTCCGCCATTGACCTAACAATCGACGGCTTTCAGCTCAATGATGAGGGTGATGCACGATTCTCCAATTTTCTTGCGGATGAGATTTTTGGTAAGTTGAAACCCAAAGCTGAACAACACCGTACGCTGGTAAAGGCAGCCGTGCAGGAAAAAAATTGGATGTGGCTTAATGATTTTAAAATCCCCAATGGAGTGGAGGTTTTTGGAAGACGATACCAACCTTTCGGGCCTGATAACTATCCTGCAGAAATTGCTAAAAACCGGCAAATGACTGCATTAAGAGATGAAGCAATTTGGAAAGCCACCAGTGGTGAAAAAATGAATTTGGATTCGGCAGATCAAACAACAATTAAGTTACCTCCGGTACATACCAACTACAAACCAGGCGAAAAGAATGGAAGTATAAGTTATCTCTCCGGGCAAGAGGCTTTAACAAAATTTAAACTAGCTCCGGGGTATAAGGTGGACCTATTTGCATCTGAAAAAGAATTTCCTGACCTCGCAAAGCCCGTTCAATTATCCTTCGATAATAAAGGAAGATTATGGGTGGCGACCATGCCGAGTTATCCGCACTACCGACCAGGTGATCAAAGACCTGACGATAAACTTCTGATCTTGGAAGATACCGATGGAGATGGCAAAGCTGACAAACAAACAACTTTCGCACGTGGTCTTCACCTCCCGGTAGGGTTTGAATTTTCAACTGAAGGTGTCTATGCAGCACAGGGTACCAATCTTGTATTGCTAAAGGATACTAACAACGATGACCATGCCGACAAAAAAGAGATCGTTTTAAGTGGTTTTGATGATCATGATTCGCATCATGGTATACACGCATTTTGTGCTGATCCATCAGGCGCAATATTTATGGGGGAAGGAGTTTTCTTACATACCAATGTAGAAACACCTTATGGTCCGGTTCATGCTACTAACGGTGGATTTTACCGGTATGATCCTCAGAAGCACAAACTGCAGAGAGTTGCCCAATTACACATCCCAAATCCCTGGGGAATTGCTTTCGACGAATGGGGCCAGAATTTTTTTGAGGAGACCTCAGGCCCTGAAGTGCGGTGGATGACTCCGGGAATGGTCAAACCAAGGTATGGTATTTCCACTCATAAATCTGTAGATCTTATTGATTCGCAACACAAAGTTCGTCCAACATCAGGTCTTGAGTTCGTATCCAGCAGGCATTTCCCTCCGCAAGTTCAGGGCGATTTCCTGATAAATAATACCATCGGGTTTTTAGGTATTAAGCAACATACTTTAGAGGACAGTGGTACAGGTTATAAAAGCAAGCACCGTCTTGACCTCATTCAATCAGAAGATAGGAACTTCCGACCTGTTGATTTGGAATTTGCCCCGGACGGCTCGCTTTATGTCGTTGACTGGCATAATATCCTTATTGGTCATATGCAGCATAACGCACGTGATCCGTTACGGGATCATTCTCACGGTCGGATTTATCGCATTACTTATCCGGCAAGGCCGCTAATAAAGCCTGCTAAGATAAGCGGTTCAAGTATTGATGAACTTTTAGATAATCTCAAACTTCCCGAATACAGAACCCGGTATCGCACCAGGCGTGAATTGCGTGCACGCAACACGAATGAAGTTATTTCGCATTTACAAAGCTGGATTCAAAAACTTGATAAGAAAGATCCAAAATTCGAACACCATTTGCTTGAGGCCCTATGGGTAAGTTGGGGGATGAATAAAGTGGACCAAAATTTAATTCACCAATTGCTTTCCGCTCATGACTACAGGGCTCGCGCCGCAACTGTTCGTGTGCTAAACTATAATGGTCAGGAGATCAGGGACCAGGAAAACTTATTGCTAAAGGCAGCTAATGATGACAATGGTCGCGTTAGGCTCGAAGTAATCATTGCAGCTTCATGGTTGTCAAAAGAAGCAGGGCTTCGCATTTTGGATGAGGTTGGCAAAAAACCACTTGATGAATGGATTGTGCACGCTTATGAAACAGCACGTGCACATATCATGGGTAAATCGCTTAACGAAAATAATGAAGAAATGGTAGCAACTAATCTTAAAGGAACAGAGCGTGAACTTTTCATTAAAGGTAAAGAAGTCTACACCAGGGACGGGGTCTGTATGTCCTGCCATCAGCCAGATGGAAATGGTCTCAGATGGTCTGGCATCCCGGCCCTGGCAGCATCGGAATGGGTCACCGGGAATCAGGAACGATTGATTAAGATCTTATTAAACGGCTTAAACGGACCACTGAAAGTAGGTCAACAAAAATATTCCGGCGA
>JBDTWP010000168.1:0-13404 GCA_040006615.1 Ferruginibacter sp. | reverse complement strand
CAAGCAAATAGCATTCATGTAATTTTCGTTCCGTAGGAACGGTATGTGGGTAGTAGCAAGCAAATAGCATTCATGCAATTTTCGTTCCGTAGGAACGGTATGTGGGTAGCAAGCAAATAGCATTCATGTAATTTTCGTTCCGTAGGAACGGTATGTGCCGTGACCGGTATCAGCCGGTACATTCTCCTGTGCATGTCATATACCGTCCCTATGGAACGAACATGACGTTAATATTTTTTCTACCAATATCGTCCCCTAACTAAATGACATTGGGCCTCGGCCTGTTCCTACGGGCCAACAAACGTGATACGTGAAATTTCAATATCTGAAAGTAGGAAAATGAACAGATGAAAAAAAGGTTATACTGCTTTTTTTGCGTCATCCGAAGCACGATGAATTATATATAACCCATTCATAATCTATTGAAAACCAATGAAAAATTTAGGCTTTTCCGCAACAATACTGTCTGGCAAGTTTCAATCAAACCTGAGTTGCACGGGGCCCGGTCGGAATTGAATTGCCACAGGCTTTAGCCTGTGGATAATGAAAAATGCAATACGCTACGGCTTTAGCCGAATTGGATTTAAGCATTTTCCTGATTGGTTTGGCTAAAGCCAAAAATGAATAAATTTGTTCCTCCAGCTAAAGCTGGAGGCAATTTATGAAACCACTTGCTGCCAATGCGATGTATACTACTTTGTTGCGCCAACGAAGCAGGATGAATTTGTTATTCAATAGCTTCTGCCCTGTAAAGGAAAATGAGATTTTATTTTCCTCCAGTGTATACTGAACAGAAAGGTAAATAAAATAAAAGTCTTTTTTGGCGTTTTGAAAATGACTTCCAGTCCCTGAAGATCCAGGTTCTTTAAACCAGGGAAAACAAATAAAATTAATAGCCCTTCACATTAATTAATAGCTTTTTTCAATTGGATAATAATTTAACTTTAAATCAACTGCAGCCCCCTTTTCGGCAGTTGATTGGATAAACTTATAAAGCTTTTCAGTTTCACTTATCCAAAGTTCCTTAAACTCGGAAAAGTTAACTCTTTTTCCCTGCGTAGGTGGCTGGAAACTAATTACCTCTTTACTGGGTATTTCAATTGATTCAAATTTAAATTGAACTTCATTTTCAGAATCGCTTGCTTCCAGTATCAATCCTGGTAATCCCTGTAATTTCCAGGGGCCCAGTTTGAAGGGTATATCATAGGTGAACCATGCATTGTAACTCCGGCCCCTGAAACTGGTTGTTGCTTTATGACAAATTATTTTCCCGAAAAATCTGACATCTTTTTCAACTGTCCAGGTAATTGAAGGAATTGGCTCCCCGCTTATGTAAGGCTTTTTCCATACAAACTCCCTGATAGTGATTTCATTCCTGGCATAATCGGTAAAAATGGATTCCCCGTCCTTATCAATGGTTTCAAAACTATAGGTGTCAGCCTCATTTGTTACTTTAATTGCCGGGTCATTTCTTTTTGTGTATTCGCTATTATAAATAAATAAGGATTGTGCGGGCCTGAAAAATAGTATTGCCCTGGTACCAATGCTGTCAATTTTATGACTCGTGGCGTCTACATTTAAGATTCTCCTGTAACTAACCTTCCCCGCGCCTACCTGGGCGTTCAGGTTTGCAAAAAAGGTTAGGAGGCATGCTGCCGGAATAATTCTGTACTTCATTTAATAAAATGTTAAGATGGATAATACAACCGTTCCCGCTATTATACATTACCGCAATGGAGCAATAATTTTATCCAGGGCTGCCCTTGCCTCCTTGCAGGTAGCGGCAGTAGCAGACACTGTTACACTCATTGAACCTGAAGTGATCGTTGCCCAAACTCTGCACTGGCTGGCAATATTTCCGGCTGCAATTGAAAAGCTTTCAATTGCCGGGTTTTCATTTCTGTTGCTATTTATTTTCATAGTGTTATGCATGCCCTTTATTTGTAAGGCCTGCCCATTAGGATTATTTGCATAGGTGTTTGCTATTCCAATTAAGGCAAATACAAACACGAAAAGTAATTTCTTCATGTTTTTGAATTTAAAAGTTAAAAAAGAATACAATTGATTTATAATGAAGGAACGGTTATCATCTGGTACGGAGCCACTTGTTATATGCCGCTGCCCGGCATTCAACTAACACTGTAAAAATGTAAAGAACCAACGATAATCCCATGGGAAAACCAACAGATTTAAATGCTTTTTTCCCTCCTGACGATCGTTGAGGAAGTGGTTCAAATAACAGCTGGTGTACCGGGTCATAAGAATAAATACAGATTAACTTTCAAAATATATTGAAAGTTCAAAAACTGTATTATCTTTGTTGTGCTAAATGATTAACATGCACCTTTCTGAAGCCAAAAAACAATTCATAAGCAACTGGGGCGCCTTTGGTACGCAATGGGGTATCAACCGCACCATGGCCCAGATACATGCCCTGCTGATGATTAGCGCTGATCCGCTAACCCAGGAAGATGTGATGGCGCAACTGGATATAAGCAGGGGCAATGTAAACATGAACATCCGTGAACTTATTAGCTGGGGCCTGCTGGACAGGGTGATACTTCCAGGGGAACGCAAAGAATATTTTACCGCCGAAAAAGATACATGGAAGGTGGCCACACTAATCATCAGGGAGAGAAAGAAAAGAGAGCTTGACCCAATGTTAAAATTGCTCGCACAACTGGAAAATATTGACGGGGATAAAAAAGACAAAAACGTTAAACAATTTGTTGAGACCATCAGCGGTATCCGCAAGTTCGGGAAACAGGCGGATCAAATGCTCGACAGAATGGTCAAGGCAGATGAAAGCTGGTTTTTAGGAGGTTTATTTAAAGTATTTAAATAATACCCTCCATGAATAGTCAATCAGCCAAATCCGCCCTGCAGACTTTAATTAAGTCTGTTTGACAACATCCAGCAATACTCCCCGAAAGAAGTATCAACTATCTTAAAAGCTGGTATCAACATCGCTTAATGCAGTAATTTTGTGTAATTCTTGTTTTATAATCCGTGCAATTAAAATATGATCGGAAAACCAACCATATTATTTGATGGAATTTGCAACTTGTGCAATGGCGCCGTTAATTTTGTGATTCAAAGAGATAAAAAATCCCTGCTAAAGTTTGGCGCATTGCAAAGTGAGGCAGGTCAGCAATTATTAAAGCAATTTAATTTGCCCGTCAGTGCATTACATTCCTTTATATTTATTGAAAAAGGGATAGCATACACGCAATCTACCGCTGCTCTAAAAGTGTGTAAATATCTAACCGCTTTGTGGCCCCTGTTGTATGGCTTTATAATTGTACCCGGATTTATCAGGGATGGAATTTATAATTGGATAGCAAAAAACCGGTACAAATGGTTTGGAAAACAGGATCAATGCATGATACCAACACCAAAAATAATAGACAGATTTTTGCAGTAACACATGATTGAATATCTCTGTTAAGAAACAAA
Source organism: Ferruginibacter sp. (assembly GCA_040006615.1). GTDB lineage: Bacteria > Bacteroidota > Bacteroidia > Chitinophagales > Chitinophagaceae > Ferruginibacter. Next base: position 9,948 of record JBDTWP010000168.1, on the reverse strand, counting down.
ATATGGAAAAGAAAAAAACATTGGTCATTGGAGCATCTCCAAACCCGGCGAGATACAGCTACCTGGCGGTACAAAAATTATCTGCCCTGATGCATCCTGTTATTCCATTGGGAATTAAGAAAGGAGTCATTGGAAATACCGAAATAGAAACTGAAAAAAAACTCTTTGAACAAATTGACACTATTACTTTATACCTGAACCCACTTCGGCAAAAAGAGTATTACGACTACATCCTGGCACTTCGACCAAAACGGATCATTTTCAATCCCGGCGCCGAAAATGACGAATTGTCTATGCTGGCCCAACAAAAAGGAATCGAAGCCGTGGAAGCCTGCACCTTAGTTTTACTTAGTACCGGCCAATATTGATCACAAACTGTTGTTGTAATTTCTTTAATTTATCATCATACCTGCCATACCCGCTTGTCGCATTCATTATTTCCGTAACTTTAGAAAACCCCATTTTATATGTTATGGAGAAAATTCAATGGTGACCCTATTCATTTACCCATCAAATCTGCGGTGGAGGACACGATTAAAAGAGAAACAAAAGCAGGCTATCACTTGAAAGTTTGCATTGGAACCGACAGCCAGGTAAAAGGCCATGAGACCGAATTTGCCACCGTCATTGTATTTCTGCGCGAAGGTCACGGAGGATTCATGTTTATTCACAATGAAAAAACTTTGTTGAAGTACAGCATCAAGGAACGAATGCTGGTAGAAGTTGCCAAAAGCATTGAAATAGCTTATGAACTATGCGACCTGTTTACTTTATATGATGTAGACATGGAAGTACACGCTGACATTAATACCAATCCCCAATTCAAAAGCAACGAAGCATTGCGCGAAGCAATGGGCTATATCCTGGGTATGGGTTTTGCATTTAAAGCCAAGCCGGAAGCATTTGCAAGTAGTAGTTGTGCCAATAAAGTGGTGAACTAAAAAACAATTTATAATTGATAGATTTGCTGTTTTGACAGGCTTAAAACAGTGACAACTTACCTCGTTTTGCCGCGTTCAATGTATTAAATCATTTCCCCTTTTTTATTTTTTGCCTTCGGTTAAACAAATTAGCAGATTAGCCCATTGGGTTTTGATTTCATTGAATATCTTTGCCATCCAATTAATAAACTTAAATAATATGAGCGAAGCAATACTTACCAAAGGAGAGATACATACCAAAAAAGGTGTACTGACCTTTGAACTTTATGATGATGATGCACCGAAAGCAGTAACCAATTTTAAAAAATTAATCGGGGAGGGTTTTTATGACGGGCTCAGTTTTCACCGGGTAATCCCCGATTTTATGATTCAGGGTGGCTGCCCGAATGGTACGGGTTCCGGCGGACCGGGATATACCATTGAATGTGAAACCAAAGGAAGTAAACAAATTCATGATCGTGGTGTAATGTCAATGGCGCATCGCGGATTAAACACGGGAGGATCCCAATTCTTCATTTGCCATAACCGCACCAATACCAGGCACCTTGATGGCGTACATACCTGTTTTGGAAAAATAACGGGCGGATTGGATATTATCGATAATATCAGGGGAGGCGATGTAATGGAAAAAGTTGTGCTGCTGGCTTAATTGTTCTGAAAATATAGTTCAACTTATCTCGATATCTTCTTCAATTTCCAACCATACCCTGGTTTCTGGTATGGTTAAACAACGGATTTATTGTGTACCAGGCTATTGCCGGAAAAAACACCATCGGCACAGCTAAGCCCGGGAACAATTCAGGGAACTGGATTTTCAATGGTAATGTCAGCGAGATAGGAATCATAACCATTGCAAAAGAAAGAATGGAAAATAAAAAATTGAATACAATTTCTCCTTTTTTCTTTAACCATTTCGTCAATCCCCAAAATACAAGGCCTGCGATCATACAAAACAAAATATTGATAGCTGTTATACTGCCTGCATTCAATACTTTCGAAAAATCTGCCTCGGTTGCAAAATAATAAATTCGATCGTAAATATTGGCTGCAATTGCAGCCAATATACCCGAAATGATACTATGAAAAAATATTTTCTTATACATGAAATTATTATTTTGTAACGGGAACTGAAATATCAACCTTGAATTTGGCAGCACCATGTTCGGGTTCCGCAACATTAATATTATAGTCAAGGCGGTTTACTTCAAAGCTTCCTGTAAATACATTATCAGTAAAATTAAATGGAATTAAAACTTCCTTCCCAACACCATGCATAGTAAGCGTTCCTTTGGCTTCATAGCCGGTGGAAGTTTTTGTTATTGCTGATGATGCAAAGCTGATGGTTGGATATTTTGCAGCATCGAACCACATGGCACTTTTGGCATGCGTGTTCTTCATGCCATTTCCGGTATTGATAGTTGCCACATCTATTGTAGCGTCAATTTTGGCTGCAGCAAGATTAGCTTCATCAAAACTGATTACACCTTTCAATCCCTGGAATTCACCGGAAGGATCTCCACCGTTGAATTTTATAGAATAATTATCGGCAATTTTCCAGTCCTGCGATTGGATAAAAGAAAAAGCAGAAGTCATGATAATGACAATTGCGGCAAATGGATAAATAAACTTTTTCATACTGAACTTTTTTTTAAATATAGTAATTTTTTACGCTGTAAACCTATTTGATTAACTAAAACTTTACCCGGAAATGCGACGTAACGCCAAAGTATTGCGACGAAAACAGCATTTAAGAAATGAACCATTACGATGAAATATAATTATTAATTATCAATTTTTTTCCCTCATTCTTCTCATCAATCAAAGACAATATCTTATCCCTGCCCAGTTTTTTGGTGGCGCTGCTTACAAAATGTTGTGGTAAAAACTGCCAGGTTTCCCTTAAACGCTCTAAAAAGAGTTTCACGTTTTTGGCCACTGCAGCCTGTGTTTCCTTATCGGCCTTTGTAAAGATCATGGCAAAGGGTATCCCCCATTTATCCAGCTGATTTAAAAAATCAAGATCCAGTTTCTGGGGGGTGTGGCGTGCATCTATCAATACAAAAACCATCTCCAGGTTTTTTCTTTTACGTAAATAACCTTCAATCATCTGCTCCCAACGTCTGCGGCTTCGCAAACTTACCTTTGCAAAGCCGTATCCGGGCAGATCTACCAGGTACCATTTTACCTGCTGCCCTTCCTTACCGGTATTGATAGCCGACACCGACGTTATTTCAAAATGATTAATGAGCTGTGTTTTCCCTGGTGTGCCGGAAGTCTTGGCCAGCTTCTCATTGTTGCTGAGCATATTAATCAAAGACGATTTCCCTACATTACTGCGACCTATAAAAGCATATTCCTTTTTATCAGGAAGAGGGCATTTCTCAAAATCAGGACTGCTGATAATATATTTAGCTGATTTGATAAGCATAGCGCAAAGATAGGAAGAAGGTTTACGGTTTACGGTTTGGGGTTTGGGGTTTGGGGTTTGGGGTTTGGGATTTGGGATTTGGGATTTGGGATTTGTTTAAGGCGGTTGCCTGCAGGTAAATGCCGAAACCGTAAACCCCAAACCGTAAACCGTAAACCTCAAACCGTAAACCCCAAACCGTAAACCTTTCCTATATTTGCACCCGATGACACAATTTGCACATGACGAGGTCGTTCCATTGAAAGATTCTGAGCGTTCTAAAAAAGAGCAGGTGGCAGATATGTTCGATAATATTGCCGGCCGGTATGATTTTTTGAATCGCTTTTTAAGTCTCGGCATTGATATCCGCTGGCGCAGGAAAGCCATCAGGCAATTAAAAAATATTAACCCGAAAAAAATTCTGGACGTGGCTACCGGCACAGCCGACGTGGCTATTATGACCGCAAATATTTTGCAACCTGAAAAAATCTCCGGTATTGATATCAGCGACGGCATGCTGAATATCGGCAGAAAAAAGATTGAAAACCTTGGCCTGGAAACCCTTATTGAACTGTTAAATGGAGATAGTGAAGCAATAAATTTTGATGACAATTCGTTTGACGCTGTAACCGTGGCATTTGGCGTACGGAATTTTCAACATTTAGAGGAAGGATTAAGCGAGATAAAAAGGGTACTGAGGCCGGCGGGAAAATTAGTAGTGCTCGAGTTCAGCAAGCCCAGATCAGCCATCGTAAAACAATTGTATCATATGTATATGAGTGTAGTGGCCCCAAATATGTGTAAATTATTTTCGAAAAACCGCAACGCATATAAATATCTCGACGAATCAATTAGAAAATTTCCCGAGGGAAAAGACTTTACTACTATATTGGACAACCTGGGATACACGAACACTTATTGTAAACCCCTGAGCTTTGGAATATGCAGCATCTATTGCGGAGAAAAATAATATATTGTATACTTATTTTGTCGGCCGGCCCCTTTACCGGCTTTTCGCAATTGCGGTATGGCGGATTGAACTTACCCGATCATGATAGCAAATTCTATCATTTTGGAATCAACCTGGGTTTAAACAAATCTCATTTCAGTTTTACCCATCATCCGCAATTTCTAACCCAGGATAGTGTAACCGTAATTGAAAGTATTAATAATACAGGCATCAACTTAGCCTGGCTCGTAAACTTAAATTTAAGTCCTCATTTTGATCTGAGAACCTATCCCCTCAATCTTACTTTTAGTGAGAAGTCTTTTGAATATTCTTTAAAAGAACCCGATGCACCCTTAGGGGAAAGTAAATTAACAATAAAAAAAGTACAATCAATTACATTGAGCCTGCCGCTGCAGTTGAAATTCAGCAGTGACCGTATTGATAACCTTAAAGTTTACACCATTGCCGGAGTAAAGTTTGACTACGATATGGCCGCCAATGCGGGCAAAAAGAATGCAGATGATCTTATCAAACTTAATAAGCTGGATTATAGTATTGAAGGCGGCATTGGCTTCCATTTCTATTTCCCCTATTTTGTATTATCCCCTGAATTAAAAGTAAGCTGGGGGCTACCCAATCTGCACAGCCGAAACCCGACACTCAAATTTTCGAGCAATATCGATAAGATCAACTCCCGTATGATCTCTTTTTCATTAACGGTGGAGTAAAAAAGCAGATGCTATTGGGAAATTGGGATACTTAATGAACCCAAATATCCCAATATCATAATACTATTAATCCCTTTCCTCAATAATCATACTCCCTTTTCATAATATTAAAACGAATACCTAATGTAACCAGGGTTGTATTATTTTGAACAGAAGTATTTTCAATTTTATAATTGCGTTGTTGCGCGGACAGATCAAAATATAAATTTTCCCACACTTCATAGGATAATTGAAACATCCCGTTAAAGCAGGTCGCCTTCCTGCCTCCTCCAATATCATAACCGTAGTCGCCTGTGCGGGAAGTATTATCTAAAAAAGGATTGCCGCCAAAATTCCTTCCGTTCAGACTATCAAGCCCCTGTTTATAATAAATAATTTTTGCAGTAATGTACCATTTTGGAGCAGGCTGGTATCGAAGAATCCCAATGAATTCCTGGAAATTGGCACCTAATGGATGAGCCAGCGGCTGATTGTAATGGGTATAGTTTGCTACGGATGAATAATGTGAATACGTAAATGGCCTTACCCTGTTCGATTCAAACTGCAGATCAAGATTGGGTATGCTAAATGCATCCACGTATTTGGCCCCCAATTGCAGGCCCCATTTATTTGCCCACCAGCCCGTATTGGCCCTTACCTGTTTCAAATTGAATTCATCTAATAAAAACTGGCCATAAAATTGTAAATGATGCGCCACGTTCGCTTTGAAATCAATACCCGCCAGCGCGTTGTCCGGGCTGCCAATCGTACCCTCAATATGCCGGTAAAAAATAATGGGATTCAGGTATTGAAAATCGAAATGATTTTTCCTGCCAAAAATAATGCCTTCAAATAAGCCAACGTTCAGCCACTTTGTAAGGTTAATGCTTAAATGATGCATAGCCGCATACTTCCGGTCAAGTAAGGTATCGCCACGTTTAATAAACTGGGGCTCCAGTTCCATAAATAAATTCTGGTAATTAAATTTCCAGATTCTGGTATTGAGCTTTGCAAAAAGATAGCTATTACCCCAGTCGCTGAGGAATAAACTCCTGTAACCATTACCGATAAAGTTTTTATCATAGCCAAATTGTATATCAATAAATTTAGCCGCATTAAAAGTGATATATCCCCTGGCGTCAAAATAATCTACCCCTGTAGCCTTAAAAGTTTTATAAAACCCAACTCCGGGCACAGCCCTGAAATCATTCACTTTCTGTTGAAAAAATTTCGGACCTCGCTCCTGGTTATCCGTAATACTGGTATAGAATCCGGTCTTCCGGGCGATCATCCCCCTCGCACTTAAACCACGACTGTTTAAATAGATCGTCTCATCATTTCCACGCTCTTTACTCAAAAGACCCTGTAATATTGGATTAATGGCTAAGAAGAAATCCTTATTATTTACTTCAATCAGGTTTGACTGGTTTGTATACAGCTTTTTAAGAATAGGATGCTTGTTTGCAAAACTCTCTTTTGATACGGTTACCCATTCCGTATTATTCATCAAAAAACTGTTCATATTGTATTCATCCACCCTGGTAAGTCTTGGATATATGTTTTCAGTACGGGTAAGAGAATTCAAGCTACCCTTATGAATGCTGTCGAGAAATTCAGCCTGCTGTACAATATACCGCCGGTTAAATGGTTTCAAGGTAGAATAGTTGAGATCCGTGTTGGTTTGTTGCTTTATCTCCAACCTGTCTACAAATTGATACCCCTTATCGCCCTGGGGCAAAAACACAGACTGGGCACCGGCAAAAAACGGGCAAATAAAAATAAGGAGTTTGAGAAAGCTTTTAATAATTTGCATTGGATTTTGTTTGAATGACGAAACGCTATTATTTTTAAGAAATGCAAAGATACCTGTTTAAAAACATTGAGATGGTGAATGAGGGTAAAATTGAACATGCTGATGTGCTGATAATTGGAGAAAAAATAGAAAAGATCGGGAACCATTTACAAGAAAAAGGAAAGGTTGTAGAAATTAATGGAGAAGGAAAGCATCTATTTCCCGGAGTAATTGACGACCAGGTGCATTTTAGAGAGCCCGGCCTTACCCATAAGGGAACTATTTATTCGGAAAGCCTGGCAGCGGTGGCCGGAGGTGTTACCAGTTTTATGGAAATGCCCAATACTGTTCCCAATGCGCTGACAGCAGGCTTGCTGGAAGATAAATATTCCATTGCTGCTCAGACATCCCTGGCAAACTATTCCTTTTTTATGGGGGTGAGCAATACCAATGCGGAAGAGGTATTAAAAATAAACAGCCGTAAGGCAGCTATTTGCGGTGTAAAGATTTTTCTGGGTGCCAGTACCGGCAATATGCTCGTAGATAACTATGGAACACTTGAAAAAATATTCAGGGAAAGTGAATTGCTGATCGCCACTCATTGCGAAGATGAAAAAATCATTAAGGAAAATTATAACAGGTTAAAAAAAGAAAAAGGTGTGCTGTCACCCTCCGACCATCCATTGATCAGGGACGATAATGCTTGTTTCGAGTCATCTTTAGCCGCCATACAAATTGCCAAAAAATTCAGTACCCGGTTACATATTTTACATATCAGCACTGAAAAAGAAGTCCGGTTATTTGGCAATATGCTACCATTGAAAGAGAAAAGAATTACAGCTGAAGTATGTGTACATCATCTGCATTTTACTGCAGATGATTATCCGCAATTAGGCTATAAAATTAAATGCAACCCGGCAATAAAAGCACCCCACAATAAAGAAGCATTGTGGAAAGCTTTACTGGAAGACCGTTTGGATATCATCGCGACCGATCATGCCCCGCATTTATTGTCGGAAAAAGAGGGTGATTATGAACATGCACATGCCGGGCTGCCATTAGTTCAGCATCCCCTACTGCTGATGCTTCATTATTACAGGATGGGGAAAATCAGCCTTGAAAAAATTGTAGAAAAAATGAGCCATGCAGTGGCAGACTGTTTCCAGGTGAAAGATAGGGGATATATCAGGGAAGGTTATTTTGCAGACCTGGTGGTCGCCGATCTGCACTCATCTACTACCGTTAGCAAAGAAAATATTTTATACAAATGTGCCTGGAGCCCGCTGGAGGGATTTACTTTTCCTGCTACCATTGAAAAAACATTTGTAAATGGAAGAATGGTTTATGGAAACGGGGCATGGGATGAATCTATGAAAGGGCAAAGATTAAAATTCGGCCCCTTCTAACGCTTCGCCGCAACTGAATAGGACCAAAACAGGGGGTTTAGAATTCCGGGAATATTATTGTTGGGATTAGAATTAATTTAATATGAAACAGTTCAAAAAACAAAAAGAACTTCAATCTGGCAGACTCTTCTTAAATCCCCTCCTGGGGGGTGGGGGGGCCTCATGGAAATAGACAAAACCACCCTATCCGACCTTGCTATATTGAATGTAGGGGAAGAAATTTCCGTATTCAGTAAACTCAACCTTTGCAGAACTGTAGGGGGAAGAGAAAAATTGTATGAGAATTTTAATAAACCGCTGCAAACCATTGAAGCCATTAAGGGAATACAACAAACACTCCGAACAATTTTGGAAAACCTGGATTATTGGCCGGCGCAGATCAGCAACGGGTCTGTAATGATGATTGAAAAATTTTACCTTGCTACCATCGATGATATTCCGGCTAACCCCTCTTCGTTGACTGCTTATAGTTATAAAATTTTTCACCGCCCCGATTTTTCACTCGTGGAATATTCGGTAGGGCATGGCTTTGATTTTATAAAGGGCATGCAACTTTTGATCCGGACTTTTTTAACAAATAATGCACCAGCGCCTTTACAGAAAATACTACTCACCGCTCAACAAATTATCAACAGGCAACAATTTGCCATTATAGAAAAGAATAGCAAAGCGGCAGATTTGACTATTGCACAGCAATTACATTTAGGCAATTTTCTCCGTTATCATTACAAAAGAAATATGCAGGAACTGCTGGATATCTATTTTCAATTGGACGCATGGTACGGCATGGCGATAGCTGTAAACAAGTACGCCCTACATTTTCCTGAATTCCTGGAAAGCGATCAGCCACTGATACAGGCAGAAGGAATGTACCATATTTTATTACAAAAACCTGTCGGATATGAAATGGTACTTCATCCGCAATGTAACTTCCTTTTTTTAACAGGTGCAAATATGGCCGGCAAAAGCACATTTATTAAAGCCGTTGGTACGGCAGTTTTTTTGGCACATATAGGAATGGGTGTACCGGCACAGAGCATGCAGCTGACCTTCTTTGACGGCCTGTTAAGTAATATCAATGTAGTGGATAACCTGCTGAAAGGAGAAAGTTATTTTTACAATGAAGTACAACGCGTCAAAGCGACTGTTCACAAAATTTCAGATGGACGAAAATGGCTTATATTGATTGATGAATTATTTAAAGGCACCAATGTGGAAGATGCTATGAAGTGCTCGTCTGCCGTAATTGAAGGTTTGCTGAAAATAAAAAACTCTCTCTTCATCTTGTCCACACACTTGTACGAAATTGGTGATGCTTTGAAAAAATACCCTAATATCAGTTTCAATTATTTTGAAACAGTTGTAAAAGATGACCAGTTATTGTTTAATTATCAATTGAAAGAGGGTATCAGTAACGACCGTTTAGGTTACCTCATTTTAAAAAATGAAGGGGTGGTCGATATGTTGAAAAAGTTATGATTATTAATTATTATCCCTGCTCCTTTGCCTGGTAGTGGCATAAATAATAAATTCTGGCGGCTTCCGAATACTGCCCAAGTCTTCATTAATCAATGTAAATTTGCAGCTAGCTTTATTTTAAAAAGAAGCCTACGGAAATAAATGAAGAATTTTTTCAGGATCTTTAAGTACATACATATTCCAAAAGATAAACTGGCGCTTTATACCTTATACACGCTGCTGGCAACATTTTTTTCCTTGCTTTCTATTGGTATGCTGTCGCCGTTT
>JBDTWP010000167.1:0-13436 GCA_040006615.1 Ferruginibacter sp. | reverse complement strand
TCATTCTTCCTAACTGATTCTCATTTCTATATTAATGTCACCCCGCTGGGGTTTGGCATACTTGTTTGTTGGTTATATACTATATTAATGCCACCCCGCTGGGGTTTGTTGATGCTATTGCCCGATAGACTCCTGGCTATTTAGCTTCCATTCATTATCAAAAAATCCCGCCATTCTGACCCCTGCTGCACCTGAAATCAACATATCCAATCCATAGACCATAAAATCAGGAAAACCACTTGCTCCTGCAAAGTACTGATTTGCCAATGCTGCCTGCATTCCTTTTAGACCGCTGCCGGTTACAACGGCAACAGAAGCATTGGGAAAGCTCCTGATTGGCCACACAAAATAAGCACCAAGGTCGTCACCATTCCAAAGTTTGTCGCCGGCAGTGATCCTGTTTCGCTCTACCTGTATCGGGCAATCACCCAGCAATATTTTCCAGGCTTCATTCGTTGAACTGTTGCCAAAAAGAATAACTCCCCTGTTATTGTATCTTTTTAATGAATATTCCCTGTCAGGGATGATATCTATTGCGCCATTGCCGCGATAATACCAGGTCTCTGCATCGTACCTGGCTTTATTAAGACTCCATTCATTTTCTTCCTTTGTACCAGCGGTGCCATAAACAAAGACCATATTGTTATTGAAAGCATCCTTAAACGTTCCATAGCGCTGAGGGCCTTTCTGTTCCGGGCCAGGGGCTTTACCAACTATCCATTTTTCATCCTTTAATAATAATACAAGGCTGTCATTTCCGGAAGAGGTGTTAAATATTATTGATTCCTTTTTATCAAGTGTAATGCTAACGGCAGTGTTTATACTAAAATTATTCAGATTGAATTTTAATGCACGGACATTCCTGGTTGTGCCGCTGATTGATTTAGCAGTCCTGTCACGCACGAGTGTTATGTTGCTGTATTGCAAGGGGTGTTCCTGCTGAAGGATGGAAGCCCAGCGATAATCTGATGAAATACCGGGACTGGCTGTTGTAAAATCAATTTCATTTACCGCGCTATCCGCCAAACGGGTATGCCATTTAAAAAAATCGAAAAGAGGTTTCCAATCCACACTCTGGTCACCAAACCAATGCTCGCCTCCAGGGTATTCGTAATAACTGAGGTCGGTATGAAAACCGGCCAATACCTTTTTCATTTGCCTGGCATAATTTACCGAGACCACCTTGTCAGAATCGCCATGAAGTATGTATACTCCCAGTGGTTTATAATTATTCGCCAGTTTTATTACATCGCTTTGATTGCCGGCACGTAACAATAGTTGTTCAAAAGGGTTCCGGCTGCTATCAGGAATTTTACCATCGGCGGAGCCATAATCCTTTAATGTAGGATACCCCGAACAGGGAGCAATACCCGCCCAGATACCGGGATAGGTGGCGCCAAGAAACCAGGTGCCATGACCACCCATGGAGTGACCGGTAAGATAGATTCGTTGAGGATCCGGTAAAAATTTCTTTTCTGCGAGGCTTAACACTTCCATTGCATCCAGCCTGCCCCAGTCTTCCCAGTTGAAACCCCGCGGACGACGATTGGTAGCTGCTACCAGGGTTCCCCAGTCTTTGGACTTGTAGGCTTTTGCCTGGCCGATAGCTTCCACTCCGGCGCCATGAACGGATAGAAACAATGCTGAATTATCCCTGGTTCCGTTTAACTGAGGCGTTACTGCGTAGTATTGCAGACTTCCGTCTATATTGCTAATGAATGTGCTGCTGTATTTTGCTGTTGAATCAACAGCTTCCAGCATCATCTTCTTTTCATCAATGATCTGATTGTTAACCAGCAATGACAGGCTGCAGTCATACCTGCCTGTCCGGGTTATACCGCCTGCGTCAAACTTAAAAATGACTTTTCTTGTAGCCATGGCTGGTATCGCAGGAATGTCTGTTATAATCGCTTTGCCTGATACCACTGCTTTTACCTGGTGCTGCTTTAGGTCTGTTGAACCTGCATTGATCACCACTACTGCACCCTGCAACAGGCCATTCTGCTTATTCAACACTATATGAGGCATCGTTGAATCTGCCGTGCTGATCATTACCGGTTTTTCCGGGTACACAATAGAAGCGGTTGTTTGAAAATAAGTACGTACAAACAATTCGTTCAAACCTTTCTTTAGTTTCACTGGTATGTATAACCAGCCTGCCCCATACGGATCACCGGCATGTAATACCCCATTAAAGTAAACCGCGCTGTTACCTTTAATATTCAGCAACACCATTTCTTCCTTATGGGATATAAAGGTTAAGTATAAATATCCTCCGGCGCCAAATCTCCTGGTTTTAAAAATATTCGCACTGTCAGCAGTTACTTCTTTCCATACAGGTGCGTCATCATTTCCGGATGGTCCAACTATTTTTCCTGCTCCCGGTTTTATTAATGTCTTGTTGTATAACCAGTATGCCAGGCTATCAGAATAAAGCGCTTCTCTTCCATAGTGATGCAAGCCATTAATCATTAACCCCTTTGTGAAAACAACCGTTTTTTGAGCAGGAGCAGATTGGAAATATCCTAGTAACAATATCAGTACAATGCGTTTATACATAGTTGTTTAATATTATCCCTGTCATCATATTAAAGACCCCGCATTTTTTAGAATGCGGGGCTTTTCATTCATTGGCTTTTCATTTAGCGAAGAATTTATTTAACATCCCAAAATATCCTGGTAGTCAGGTTATCCTTGGATTTCACTGCCCCATAGTTGGCTGTGTTGTATGTTTGTTCACTGCTTGCGTACAACCATCTTAACGGTGGTTGTTTTTGAGTATTAGCATTATCCACTTCAAAACTAAATGAAGGTGCATCCAACCGCCTCATCTCTGCCCAGCTTTCAACAGGTTGTACAACGCTGAAATGAATCCATTTTTGGGTTGCAAGCAACATCAATTTATCCGCATTCGTTGCGGCATTATCCCAATTTATGGCCGTTTTGGCAATATAATTACCTATTTCAGTATCATCCGTAGGTATTAGCGCCGGCGAAGTATTATCATTGGTGAGTGTTCTTAACAAATAATAAAATTTAATCGAATTAGCAATACCATCATTGTAAGCTGCTTTGGCGGCTGTATTGTTCCCTGCATTCAAATAAGCCTCCGAAGCTAAAAAATTTACTTCCGCTGCATTCATTAACACTCCCGGGAAATATTGATTGCGGCTTAAGGTAGACCGATTGTAAATTGATAATGTACCACCAGCCACCAAACTTGTTTGTGCATTTGAAGTCAACAAAGGATCTAGACCGTTATAAACCCCACCCGCGTTGGCACCAGGTTCAAACATTGCTCTTAGCCTTGGATCCTCATTTGCTTTCATGTGGTCAATCATGGCCTTGCCGGCTAAATTGCCGTCCCAATCTTCCAGTCCGCTTCTAAAATTTTTTGAATGGATTTCCGTGCTCAGGTTAAAAACATTGATTTGAATATTATCTGCATTGGCCGTGATGACAGGAAAACTGGCAGGATTAGCCAAAATAGCGGCTGTTTCAGATGTTACCCTGGACTGAAAAGAAGCAACACCGGATACTCTTGTGAGCATTCTTAGCCTCAATGAATTGCAATACTTTTTCCATAGTGCTATGTCTCCCTTGTTGATGATGTCCTGGGTCTTAAACCCTGGCTTAATAGGTTCTTTAACGGTCATAGTGTTCAACTCATCCGCAAAGCCTTTCAGGTCATCCAGCATTTTAGTATAGATAGCCTCTGCGTCATCATATTTAGGTAAGGATTGTGCATAATCTCCGCCATTAGCGCTTAATTTTCCGGCTTCGGACAGGGGAATATCTCCATGCAAATCGACCACTTTCTCGGTATGGTCATACAGGTAAATTGTGGCTGCTATCATGTAGATCCGCCTGTCATTCTGATCATCAGCAGGCAATGTATTAAACACATTTTCGAATTCCCTGAATTGAGCCAGGAAATTATAATAAGTATCCCAACGGCTGTCGATCCCTGCGTACCCGGGCACATATTGGTTTGGCGAGTTAACCCATCCAACAGCTTGTGTGTAGTGGGTAATGGTTGTTCTTAACACTACAAAATAATTCCAGTAATCAGGCAATACATACCAGCGGTTGGAACCCAAAAAACCCGTAAACTGTTTTTCTACTGATGTGACTGAAATTTTTGACGGATCAGCGTAACTATCTTTAAAATCTGACTTTTTGCAAGCGATAAATCCTACCGTTAGCGCCAAAGTCAGCATAAATAATACTTTTTTCATAATTTAATTTTTTAATGGTAATTCTTGAATGAGACTTTAGAAACTTGCCCTCAGCATCACACCGAAGGTCCTGGTTGAAGGATTGGTACCCACATTCGTAAGTGATTGGAACCATCTTGAACCAGCGGTAGTTTGTTCAGAATCCAGATCTTTCAGTGTCCGGTAGATATAGAACAGGTTTCGTCCAAATACGGAGGCCTGAATTTTTTTAGCACCTAACTTTTTCGCAATCCCGGGAAGTATATTATAGCTCAAAGAAATTTCCCTGAATTTCACATAACTATTCTTTTTGATATACAATTCATACCGGGTATTAGGACTGTACTGAGGGCCACCCCAGTTATATACTGTCCAGTAATAGTCAGCGGAAGAAGCGATATAGTCATTTTTGGACCCATCCAGTTTAACGCCTTCCTGGATCAACCCATCGTTGTACACTTTCTCACCGTTGGGGCCCTGTGCTGCACTGGTTTGAATTCTTTGACCATTTGCTTCATAATAACTGAGCCCACCGTGTTCCTTATCCATATAATTGAGACTTTCTTCCAAAAGTCCCCTGCTGATCATCCAATTGATGGCAGTGGGCATTACATAACCTCCTATTCTATAATCAACCAATGCATCCAGTGTAATTCCCTTATAGGTAATGGTATTGAATATTCCTCCTACCACTTTGGGCATTGCGTTACCAATTTTCACCATTGAATTCGGGTCTACTTTATATAATCCATTCGGATCTACTATCAGGCCTCCGTCTTTATACCTTGCAACGGGATGAGCATAAAAATCGCCCATTGATTCACCCACTACGGATTTTAACTGGGCCGCATTGCCATCGTAGTCAGCGTGTAGCAATTCATTTGAACCGGACGCTAATTTTTCAACAATATTTTTATTCTGCGCTATATTAATCCCGACTTCCCATTTGAAATCTTTGGTCTTTACAGGGGTACCTGTAATCGCTATTTCTATACCCTTATTTCTTAAAGTACCAATATTGGTTAATACGGAACGGGCCCCGGAACTTGAAGGAATTGTTAAAGGCAATATCTGGTCACGGATCTGGGCATTATAATAAGAAACTTCCAGGCCCAGGCGATTATTCAGGAATTTAGCTTCCACTCCAAATTCTACCTCATGCTTTTCTTCGGGCCTGATGGCATCGTTACCAAAACTGGAGGGAAGCGTTGTATAAAGAACCGGTTGGCCACCAACCTGCTGAACTCCTAAGGTGTTTTGATCATAGGCAATGTTGGCGCCATATATATCGGGGTAGTTACCTACAATACCCCATGAAGCCCGCACTTTACCATAATTGATAAATTTGGGCATATTAAATGCTTCAGTCAATATAAAACTTGAATTAACTGATGGATAAACAAAACTATTTTGATCCGGCTGCATAGTGGATGTTCTGTCCTTACGAACAGTTCCTTCCAAAAAGAGGTAGTCTTTAAAATTTCCGTTCAAAGTACCTATCAAGGCATCCTTTACCAATGAATACCGGGAAGACCCACTACCGGGAGTATTCACTGATGCCGCTATATCAAAAAGATTTTCCGTACTTAATCCATCACTTGTATTCCTGCTCAAAATAGTTCCGGTTTCCTTATTAGCGGTATATCCTCCCAGGACATTCACCTCAAGGTCGGCAGTAATCTTTTTAGTATAGGTTAATAATACATCACCATACAGGATGGTATTTAAATAAGATTTAAGTCCAAAATAACCTGAATTTCCAAAAGATAATGGCCTCTCTGTAGATTGCCTGGTCTCGGTTCTTTCAGAAGTAAAATCAGTAGCGATCCTGGCGCGCAATTTCAATTCCTTGATAATTTGCCAGTTATTTGTCAGGCTGCCTATCACGCGGTTGCTGTATTCATCTTCATTGTGTTCTTTTATTCGCCAGACATAGTCGGCTATATCTCCTTTAAATCCGGGATATATTATGTTTTCGCCGGGTGTTAAACTTTGATTTGTTCCTGTTTCATACCGATACCCTTTACTGGTTTTATATTTATTGAGGTACCAGTCTGCATTGTCAAACCTCCCCATCATACCGGTAAAATTATTCATCATCCTGTCAATGGAATAAGGGCGGTTGTGGGTATGCTGATTCACGTAATTAATGAGGACGTCTGTGGAGAATTTACTGCCCATTCTGAATGTACTGTTCAAATTGGCAATATTCTTAGTATTAGTGGATCCAAGGCTCACCCCTTCATTCGATTGGCGGGTTAAAGAGAACCGCACATTTGAATTTTCTGATGCATGTGTGAGCGCCAGGTTTATACTTGAATTATGGGCGGTTTGAAACAAACCTGCATAATTATTAATCTGGGCTTCATAGGGCCTTATTTTTCCATCCCATGCAACAGTTGGCTTGCCATCGAATTTAGGACCAAAGTTGATGCTATAGCCAAGAATGCCCCTCGTTTCTTTAATTCCATCACCGTCAAGATCCTGGTAGATAAAACCTGCGTCATCCTGTCCACCGTTACTTATATTCAGGGGAGCACCTGCACCTCTTACATTTTGATACCTGGGCAAAAAAGCAACCTTATCAAAACTGTAATTGGTATTCAGATCAACACTAAATCCTTTTTTACCTTTCCCGCTTTTGGTTGTAATTAATACCACTCCGTTTACAGCTTCCGATCCATAGAGGGCTGCAGCCGAAGCGCCTTTCAGGATAGAGATATTATCAATATCCTCGGGGTTGATATCGAGCAAACCGTTACCTCTCAACCGTTGGTCGCCCCAGTAGTCATTATTCTTAACTTCCCCGTCGCGGATAGGTACACCATCCATTATGATCAGCGGCTGGCTTTTACCCGTAATTGAGTTAATACCGCGGATCGTAATATTCACGGCACTGGTGGCGCCGCCTGGCGTAGCTCCAATACGCACACCGGGGGCCTTGCCATATAATGCCGCAGCAAAGTTTGGGGAACCGGTTTGGGTGAGGTCTTCCGCTTTAATCGTAGTGGTGGCATATCCCAATGCTTTTTGTTTCTTTGAAATACCCAACGAGGTTACTACCACTTCAGTTAAAGCACTACTCTCTACCTGGAGTACAATTGCCAAAGAGCTTTGTTCTCCAACCTCTACTTCTTTGGCTGAAAATCCGATGTAAGAAACTTTAAGGGTTGCTTTAGGACTAACCCTGATAGTAAAGCTACCATCCTGGTCAGTTAAGACTTTGGTAGCGGTTCCTTTTTCAGTTACTGTGGCAGCTATCAATCCAACGCCGTTATTGTCCTTTACGGAGCCCGTAACTGTTTTCTTTACCTGTGCCAGCAGCATAATATTGCATACCAACAGGCTCAAAACCATTAATAATAATCGTTTTTTTGTCTTCATTGCAGTTGTTTTTATTGTTAAAAAAAGTGATTCATAAAGTCTCTTTTTTGTGGTAGGGGGTAAAAGTGTCGAAAATAATTAAATCAAAAAATCTGCTCTGTCTTCATAAGCCTATGACAGGTTGATTTCAAGCGAAGCCAGGGGAATTCTAACGATTGGAATCCGTTCATAATTTTCCATTACAAGTGCAGCCGCTCCAATCAGCTCTGCGTTTATTCCCAATGTGGATATTACAAGACTTGTACTTTGGGAAAGCCGGGGAATACAATGTTCATTCAATGCCTGCTGTATGGGAGCCTGCCATATTTGCCCGGCTGAAGACCCCCTGCCGCTAAGAATTATTATTTTTGGATTTAACAGGTGAATCAATACAGCTACGCCCTTCCCGATATTATACCCAGCTTTTGAAAAAAGCTCTACGGCAAACTGGTCACCATCCTGAACTGCTTTTATGAGGGCATCACTGGCCAGTTCAAGATCTTCGAAAGGCAATGCACTCAACCTGGAAAGCCTGCCTGAGCTTATTCCTTCCCTTGCCTTTTCAATAATTAACAGTAATGAGGTTTCGGTTTCGAGGCAACCCGTCTTTCCGCAGCTACATAATTTTCCATTTAAGAAAAGAGGGATATGACTGAATTCACCTGCAAAACCTTCCTGGCCCCTGAAAAGTTCCCCATTAAGAATTAACCCAAGGCCAATTCCCCACCCGATATTAACTACCATTGCATTCTTTTCGAGGCGGGCAGCACCAAAGCGAAGCTCGGCCAACGCGATAAGGCTTGAATCATTATCTATGAATACCGGTATGCCGATCTTTTCGGTAAGATGTTTCGTAATACTTTTATCATGAGGTAATTGTAAGAATGTATAATTAATGCCCTTCTTCACATCTACAAAACCAGGCATGCCAATTCCTACACCAACAAATTTTTCTTTTGGAATGCCTGAGGTATCAATTACATGGGCTATTTTTTCCCTTAAAATGTGGAGGGCCTGCGGATTATGGGGCAGGGGCAAGACAATTTTTTCAATGGGTGAAACAAAATTGTTTTGCATATCCATGATAGCAATTTTAGTAACAAACTGATCCATGGCAACTGATACCAGGTACATCACATTTTTTTGGATGGCATAGGTTAATGGCCTCCTGCCTCCCGTAGAAGGTGCAAAACCAGTCTCTATTACTAAATTTTCGGCCAACAGTTCTTCAATTAGTTTAGCAGTTATGGGAAAACTCTTATCTATTTTTACAGAGAGGTCGGCACATGAAAGACCATCCTCAAAATATAACTCCTTTAAAATTTTATTTCTGAATAACTTTTTCTTTTCAGTCATATTTATTTTGGTTAAATAATGCCGTACACATAAAAGAAAACGCAAAGATATAAATACTTTTTAAATAATTAAAGAAGTTAATAAATATTTTTATTAAGTATAATATAGTTTTTAATATTATATGTTAACTATTTGCTAAAGTTATTATACCATTTTGGCATTCACATTCAAGCAATTGGTAGGTTGCCTTTTCAAGGTGAAAGGTTTCAGTTATTGAAAATGTTTGATCTCGGCTGATACAATAATTATAAGGATGGCAACCGTGTTAAAGTTATGCTACCCGGGTCCTTATCTTCTTACACAATTGAGGAAATTAATTACATAATTCACAGTTTATCGTGATTGTTTTAAATCATAGTAATACAATCAACGCCACAAGGTTTTCACCAGGTGTTTTGGAATTATACAGGACAATTTTTAAAACCTTGTAATAGAAATTCAGTCAGGCCCCGAATGGGTTTGCATGTTGCCGCTGTCTTTTTTTGTTGGGGCTTTCTTTTTTTCAGATACTGGTCAGATATTGGAAATTGCCCGGAAGCATTATTAAAGGGATTATTTAAATTAATAATCCCGTTGTTGAAGGTTGGACCGGCCATGGATTGTGACCAAAAAGAAAGTAAAAGCAGGATCAGAGTTGAGTACAATCTCCCAATTTAAAGTGTTACCTCTCCTATAAAAACGGCGCCGGTTTTACCTTTATCCATTTGTAATATAACGATCCTTTTTTCTTCATTGGGCATGCCATAGTGCAAATAAATTTCCGCCATTACCGTAGTAGGGCCAGCCAGGGTAACCTGGGTATCGCCAAAATAATTAATTTCAATCCTGTATTTTCCCTTCAATGAATTTTTTAAAATAAATTGTTCCGGACCAAAGTCTTCTGTAAAGTCATCAGAAATTCTACCGCCAATATCTGTGGCAGTATGGGTGTACATACATTTTTCTTCATTGGGGTCGGTTACCCACAAGTCAATATCGGTATTGTTCATGTTCCAGTTCATCACGATCCTTAGGTCAACAGGCATTGATTGTATCAATGATTTGGGTATTTCTTTAAGCCTCAATTTTGGGTGGAGTGTGACCAGCCTGTTTATTTCAAGCAGGAATATTTCTTCTATGCCATCATAGATATCTCTCATCTCCTCACTATAGCTTTTTGTCAGGCCTTCGTACAACTGGTTTAATGCATCCTGGTGCCTTCCGGCGTCATCCAGCGCCAGGGCATAATCGCGGTAGCTTTGGGGGTCCAGGGGCCTTAATTCAACCAGTTTTTTAAAGGCGATCATTTCACCTTCATAGTCGCCGGTTTCTTTAAGTTTATAACCAAGCATCTTGTATAATTCGTAACTGCCTGTCTCCAGTTCGGCGAGGTTGCTTAAGATTTTAAGACCGGTTTCTTTATCGCCTGTTTTTAAAAAATATCCTGCCACTTCAAAAAAGTAAACCGGGCTGGCCATATAATATTTTCTCAACTCAAGATACTTTTCATACCGGCCGGTTTTGGCTGTTGCTTTTATAATTTTGATATAATCTGAGGCTTTCCTATTGAATGGAGGGTCTATTGCAGCTGTGCCGGCCATTGAGCCATCTCCGCGAAGCCTGATATTGGCGCCAGCTCCGGCAGAACCGGTAGTACCGGTCACCTGTACACCAGCCACTTTACCCTGCAATTGATTGCTAATAGCAGCCTGCTGTACGGGAGCGAGGTTATATGCCGAAATGACTTGTTCTCTTCCTGAAATCTCTCTTTTGTTTTGTGATGCATAGCCAACTACCACCGCTTCCTCCAATTTTCTATCGTCTTGCCGCATCGTTTGATCAGGGCTTATTATTGAATTAACCTGATTTGAATCGGTTACGAATCGTATAGCCTGCCGGGTTGGTGCAATCGGTTTTTTTGCTGCCTGAACTGCCGGTTTTTTAACAGTGCCCCACCATGTTTTAAGTTCTTCCATCATTTCCAAAGCCGATTTAAGGTTATCTTCTTTTTTCTTTGTGATTTCCCTGCCTCTTTGCTTCATCATGTGGTCGTACTCATTTCTTAATTCCGCCGGCGGCTCAATATTATATTGCAGGTAATCATTTACCGTTTCAAGCACAATCAATGAAGTGTTACGCGTTACGATGCCAAATCTTTTACCCAGTCTTTCAATGGCTTGTTTGTTTTCATCATAGTGAATATCCAGCTCAGTAATTTTCTTTTGTGCAAATACTTTGGTGATGTCAAAATTTTCACACAGTTGTTCATCCGGCCTGATGGTTATTTTTTTTGTGAGGGTGATCTTATTGCCATAGCCAAATTGTAAAATAATTTCTTTCAGCGTTTGTGCGGCGATGCCGGCGGCAGAAAAACTATTGCTCACCGTTACGGGCAGGGATGGATAGTTTTCTTCGACATCGTTGTTTTGCAGAATTCCCATGAAGTGAAAGGGCACCATGATCAACTTCTTTAGCGAGGCTGTCAGGTCGTCTTTTTGCTGGTCTATTAGGGCGCCGCCTGTTTTTAAAGCGATATATTTCAGGCTGCTGTAATCGGCATTGGCTGCGCTGGTGATGCAATAAACAGGTTTGCTTCCAGGCTGGATATCAGTGCTGCCAAATGTTTGGCGGCCATCACTCATCAATAAAAATTCGTCACCCGGGAGCCTGGCCAGTTGTAAGCAGCCAAGGTTGGTTGCACCATCATATTGGATACTGTCAATGGCTTGTTTCAATTCGTTCCAGTTGCCGTTCTGAAGCGTATATTTTTTAGTGCTGTAAATTTTGTTACTAAATACAAGGAGTAAAATGCCTGCTGAATTTACTTTTTTAAAATAGGCGTCCAGCAGGGCAGTTTCCGTTTTAATATTGCGGTTGGTTCCACTCAGCGACGCATCCCATAGCAGGGTGATGTTTTGGGGAAGCTGTTTTTCCTGCTCATTTTTTTCAAGTGTTGTGTTGATAAGGTAGTAATATTTATTTTCGAATTCCTGCAGCATCACTTCTGTTGCATCCAGGGGCTTCGGAATGCTGAAAGACAGTGAATGAACGGGTGAATAGTTTGTTTTGTGCAGGGAGGCTTTGTATAAATTATTGCGTTTGTCGAAATGCAGATCGTCAGCGAGGGTTGTATCAAAAAAAGGCTGTGTCGCGCTTTGGATAACTTCTATATCCAGGGAAAAATCAGCGATGGTATCTTTTAGACTGAGTGGCATGTAAAAGCGAAGCAAATCATTTTCCATTATGGGCAGTTCTTCTTCATATCCAATAATCACCGTCCTGGTGCTGTGCGCATTGATGGGGTAGATCCTTGTGCGAAAGGTATTGCCTTCTACTTTTTCGAGCAGACCGGGGTCTACTCTCCGCCGTTCGATGGCTTCAAACACCATGGCACCCTTTCCCCGGTCGACCGGTACGGCTTCTCTCATTTTTCCGTTGATGTCGAGCGCATAGCGGCTTACTGACAGGCCATCTTTGAGCGGAAAGTTGAGGGTTCCTTCCAGTGTGCCGGCGGTATTGTTTATAAAAACCATCTTCCAGGATGTTTTGGCTACGGTGCCGCACAATTTAATTTCAATCTGCAGGTTTTGTAAAACCACGCCGTTGTTGGTTTTGCCATCAACGGTAAGCTGGGGCGACTGGGCAGAAGCAATTTCCAGGGAAAACAAGAGTATTATGGTGATAGCGGAGGATAATATTTTTGCTCTCATGTGTATGGTTTGCTCCATGATGAACAAACAGCATCGTTTGCATAAAATAAATGGGAAAAAAATTAAAGACAAAGGAAGTTATCGTTAAAATGCCCAAATACCATTATTTTATTGCAGACATGAGGCATGATTAAATCAAAGAATGGTGATTTTAATAATTATTAAGTGACATGTATCGATTCTGCGTGCGATAGCAGGTGTAAACCAGTGTAAATATAGGAGGAGATAAGAAGGATTTAGGGAGTATGTACTCTTGATGTGCTTTGCACCTCTGCACTTGAACTGGGGATGAACCGGATTTGATCTGGACTAACACTGGACTTTTTGCCTGAAAAATAGGCCGGAATTATGAAAAAACTCTTTAAGAAATAAGTAGATTTGGTTTAAAATGGGTACTTTATCCTACTTTACAAGATAGTGATTTTTGATCGAAATTCAAAGAAATATTGTCAATTTATTTTGGCCAAGGGTAACCGAGGCTATTCACATTAAACCCCGTTGGGTTTTTCCCGGAAATAATGTAAACCGACGGTTTATTTTGCGACATATCAGGAGTTCTGAATTTATCATTTGGTTCAGTTAATCCAGTTTATGGGGTTTATTTACATAAATGGATGTTGTTTCACAGGGCTTCACCCTGTGCTATTGTATTTCGCCCTTGCAGTCAGGAGTTCTGAATTTATCATTTGGTTCAGTGAATCCAGTTTATGGGGTTTATTTACATAAATGGATGTTGTTTCACAGGGCTTCACCCTGTGCTATTGTATTTCGCCCTTGCAGGGCTTGTACGTATTTAAATATAACGGTTTAT